>NZ_JACJPC010000015.1:0-124315 GCF_014695875.1 Leptolyngbya sp. FACHB-541
ACGAGTTTGAGCAGTATTCGATCAACGATGTCGTCGAATACCGTCCGGGCAACATGCTCGAAGACGGAACCTACATTTACATCAACCCAGCTCCCAGCAGTGGATATTTTCCAACCGATACAAGCTACTGGCAACCACTTGCTAGGGATGGGCAAGACGGGGAAGCCGGAGCACGGGGGGCACCAGGGACAAACGGCACGAATGGCACGAACGGGGTAGATGGGCGATCGCTCAATCCCAGAGGTACATACAACGGTGGGACCACATACTCCCGACTAGATCAGGTTGATTTTCGGGTGGGCGGGGCGAATGATGGCAGCTACATCTACATCAACACCACTCCGAGCAGCGGCAACCCACCACCCAATACAAACTTCTGGCAGCTTCTAGCGCGAGACGGAACACCCGGAGCAGCGGGAAGTGTCACCAGTTCGACAGGTGCGCTTATCCTCGATAGCACAGCCGCAGCTCCTACCACTGCTAGCAACCAATCTGCAATTTGGAATGAAAACGGTATTGTCAAGCTCCGTGATCCGAATAACGGGGCGAGTAGTGCGATCGCCGTACTCGACAAGCCGCAGACTTTTACAAAAGCTCAAATAGCAAAGCCAGTAGCGCTGACTGATGCAACGAGCATCGCGATCGATGCTTCCGCAGCAAACTATTTCACCCTGACAGTGGCAGGCAACAGAACCTTAGCGAACCCAACAAATTTTGTTGCGGGAACGAACTTTGAAATTGAAATTAAGCAGGACGCGACAGGCAACAGAACATTAGCCTACGGGAGTGCTTATAGATTTCAGGGTGGAACAGCGCCAACGCTAAGCACAACGGCAAATGCCGTTGACATATTGAGTTGCCGTTCCTACGACGGAACAACCTTACGTTGCGATCTGGGCAAGGGGTATTAATATGCCAATTCCATGTTTTGCTAGATTGCGATCGCGTCCTGTCTCTCAAGTTTGGGTTGCATCACAGTCCTCTGTTTTCGGTTCGGTGACACCTGGCACCTTTGCGAATTTGAACGATATGAGCGGCACGACCGGAACAGGGACGAATAGCGGATCTCCGGAGTTTATTCAAGCAACCTACACAGCTCCCGTAACTCTGTCCAGGGTTACTGTTGGAGGTGGAAATATCTCAGGTTGGGGGGCAGTTGCGTTGTACCTCAATAATGCTGTATTTCAATACAGCACGGACAACTCCAATTGGATCACACTGTTGACCTTCACCGGAGTAACCGACTCCGGAGCTACTCAGTTTAAAGAATTCACTTTTGCTGCAACAACTGCTCGATATTGGAGAATTTCTAGAAGTAGCTTTTTATCGACTACTGAAATGAGATTGAGTTGATGAGTTAATGACCACATTTGAGCAGGTTCTAAGCCAGTACGGGATATCGCTCGATCGCATTGTCACGGTTGCAGAAGGGCGAGGGCGCGGCAGTGTTGGTCAAAGCATTGCGGTGCAGCTCGATAATCCAATTGGAAATCGGAGCGTTATCACTGCCACCTGTTTTACGCCATGCCCACCACCCAGAGTAAAAGTCTTTCAAACCGACGAGGGGCAATGGTATGCAGTTGGCATTAATACTGCTATTCCAAGCCAGTCGCAGGTTGTGCAGAATAGGCGGCGCAGGGGAGAAGATACAACTACTGTGCGTATCGCGGTTTTGTACTCCATTACTCTCGGCGATGTGGTGCAGTTTTGGCTAGGAGGCGATCGCCTTCCCATCAAAATCTATGAAATTCCCAGATGTGGGCATGACTTCGAGGTAAGCGATTCAGCTAGTTTTAGCGGAACTGCAAATATGCCCGAACCTCTACGTCAGACCAAACCGCTGGAAGGAGAGCATTACCAGGGAGTTGAATTATATGGCAGATCCTTTAGTGCATCGTCCAGCATCACGGCTACAGCGCAAGGTGAGACTCATACGTTTGGGGAATTTCAGGGTAGAGCTGATGTAGGAATGTCCATAACTTCAGTGGAATACCTTAACGGTGTTGTGATTGGAAATCAGTCTTTCTTTCGCAAGACCAATGTTCCACCACGCGCTTTTTCAAATGACCCATTCATTGTTACGTGGCGATCGGGGGAAACTTTTACTGGTGAGCCATTCCCATCTGTAACGCGAGATCTTGACCCCAATCCAAGATTCAACAGAGCGGAACGGTTTAGCCCAGTTTTCTATCTGAGTAAGTTCCTGCTCCCCTCTGATCGCCCTACCATAAGGTTTACCTCTTTCCCGGTCTGGTGGATGCTGGCGTATACCACCAACTTTTTTTCAGATACAAGTAGAGGTGCTAGACCCGTCAGCGGTAGGGGAAGCGTATCTGTGTCCATTCAGGGGCGAGAAATTCTGTTTTATCGCGCTTACATTTCTACTCATCGCGATACTACTTTTGTGACAATTGCCTACGACATTCAAGCTTCAGGGTTTCAAAATTTGGTGATGCTCAGCATTAACAGATCAAACCAAATCACTGAACTATCTGAACCCAGCCGAAATGATTGGCGCAGATCGCTTGCCTCAAAAAGTTTGCGAGTCCCTTCCTCCGGCGACCCGTGCATTGACAGATATCGAATTGACCCAGCCGTAAATCTCTACAACGGCTATCTCTTCGCGCGAAAAGAATATGATCCGAGACTGCCTTTCTTCCGTGACACAAGTTATGGTGGCTATCCAGGAATGGAGACTGGTAATAATATCGCCCAGCCTATTAGCAAGTGGCGGTATGGGGGAGCAGGAAATCAATGTGAGGTGTCAAACCCATCCGTGCTTACCATTCCACTGAAAGCAATGCCTGCATTTGTGTATGAGGTTCCGTTTAACTTTGAAACTTATCCCCAAGTCATCATGTCAGCCGCAATCCAGTATTAATGACTAATTGTGGAGTGAGTTCTACGTGAGATGCGGAAAATATTGCCGATGATCGGATGAAGCTTCAAAAAAGTTCCGCAAATCTACTCAGTACTATTTTTCTGGCTAGCTGTTAAATCTGTTACAGCATCCACTCAAAGACCCCAATGAGCGGATGCTGATGCTGTCACGCATACGCTCATATTGCCCACACCTACTATCTCATTTGCGGAGCTGTATGCAAGTTATCCCTTTCCCCACAAGACCCAAGACCGATCCTCCTACCTCTGGCGCACTACCTGAGCGCTCCAAGCAGGCTGAGAATCAAGGGCTGGCAGGCATCGCATTATTGCTCTCGATCAAACAACTCGCCCAAACTGAGACTGGTTCATTCCTGCATAGACTCGCTATCACCCGCGTTTCAAAGGAGCTGAGAATCATATCAGAGTTCTCTGATCCTGATATGCGGCGGATCATTCGACTCACTATATCCTTCCTCTCTAGTGAGGAGTGGGAAGCGCTCAAAGCCATCCAGGGCAAATTAGAGATGCCTTTGCTGGGCGGCGATGATGATGAGTTGATCGCAGCTTAACTACCTACAATCACCCTCAAAATTTCGGTTGCCGCTTCACCGCCCAACCACAATACAAAGACGGCTGCAAGAACAGCGATCGCCCCATAGCCGCCAATCTTCAGCCAAAAGTCAAATCGCTTCAATTTAAATTGCAGGTTCCCTTCCGCCTGCTGATTTTCGATTGCTTCAAGGCGAGTTTTTAGGTTACTCACTTCTGCTTGAGCTGCGAGGGAAGGGAAGGCAGAATGCAGTTGGAAAACCATGTAGGACAGCGATTCCTTACCGTCACCGCTGCCCATAAACACCGCCTGATCGAGTTTCTGAAGCCGTTGCAGGATTTCTGTGATGTCTTTTTCTAGCGACTTAAACCTCTCATCTAACCGAGCCATTTCCATTTGGATAATGCGGCTAGATCCACTGCTACGCTGAGAGGCGATACGCTGGATGGCTTCTAGAATGTCCTGGTTATCGCGACTTACAGATTTTTTGCCAAATACATTCTCACTGCCGATCTCGCTTTCCAGCGCTCGCCACACTAATGAAGATGAGTCAGCACCAGTTAAGCCGATGATGGCAGATTTGGCGACGTAGCGAGAAAGCTTGTTAATCGTGGCTTTCAAGTTTTCCTTGCCCAGCCCTGGCACACCTAGATCCAGACAGATTAGGTCTGGAGCAGTGTCAGACCCTTCCAACCAGGCGATCGCTTTATCGATTGAATGTTTGTGAATAGTTTGGATTTCAAACCGTTCTAGGATCGGGTGCTTGACGATCTGGAAGCGAAATAACTGAGCATCCGCGTCAGAATCCTCAACCAAGAGAATAGTGAGTGTTTCCTCCATTGATCAATCCTCCACGTCGGGCAGCTTCAGGGAAAACTTGACCCAAAGCTGCTGCATAGATTCCAGGATTGACCGGAGAGCGGTAATGTCAGTTGGTTTGGGCACAAATGCAGCAATTTGTTGCCGATAAGCATTTAAAGCCTCTTCCTGATTTCGAGAAGTTGATAACACCACAACAGGGATGCACTTGAGCCGAAAATCTGACTCATTTCGCAGCCATTCTAGAAACTTTTGCCCTCCCATACGGGGCATATTGAGATCTAGCAAAATCAGGTCAGGGCGAGGCACCTGACGCTCTAAAGCCTGATATAGATAATCCTGAGCAGCAACGCCGTCGCGCACAACAGATAGGTTGGTTGACGCTGTGAAGCATTCAGATTTAATGGATTTAAGTTGCAGCTCCATCAGCTTGACCTGCATGGGATCATCTTCAACCAGCAGTAGCTCAAAGGGCGGTATGTTGCGTTTCATGGTTTTGAATAAAGCCTCAGTTTGAATCGGAATTTGGCACCTTTGCCGGGAGTAGACTCCACCCAAATAACTCCTCCGCAGCGCTCTACCATCTTTTTGCATAGCGCGAGTCCAATGCCGCTGCCCTCATATTCATCGGAGTGATGCAGGCGCTTACGAAACCCAAAGATCTGAGTTCCAAACTGCTCAACATCCAGCCCAATACCGTTGTCCTCAACAGTGATAACGGTCCAACCTTCTTCTTTATCGGCGTAAATTTGGATGTGAGGAATTGCATTGGGCAAGTGAAACTTAATCGCATTGGCAATTAAGTTTTGGAATACCTGCTGAAGCTGGGTTGAGCGACCCATCACAACGGGCAAGGGTTCATTATGCAAAGCAGCTCCGCAGTCCAACAAATCCTTCTGCAATGCATTCACAGCAAGGACTAGAGCTAATTCTGCATCGACAGGTTCTAACGCTTCCTCAGAGCGACCCGCGCGGCTCCACTGCAAAATTGATTCAATCACCTCATTTAAGCGGCGATATTCGCTCACAATGTCGGCGGCAAGCTGGGCGCGATCGCTCTCCTCAAGCTCAAAATCTTTCAACTGAAACTGCTCAGGGAAGAGGATTTGCAAGAATCCCTCAACAGTTCTCAAGGGGGCACGAAGGTCATGGGAAACGATGTAAGCAAACTCTTCTAGCTCTGAATTAGAGCGTTCTAATTCAGTGTGGGAGTTTTCTAAAATTTGGACGTGATCCTTGAGCTGAGTTGCAGTTGACTCTAGCTCTAGTCGGTATTGTTCGGCTTTCGTTGATTGCTCGATTAGGTGTTTCGCTTTGGGCAATGAGAGGCGAAGGGCGGTGAATGCAGCCCACGAAAAAACGGCGATCGTTACTTTGAAAAAGCCTTCTACCCAATAGGCTGAATGCCAAATGTTGTAGGCATTAATCGCGTGACCAATGCCACAGAACCCAATAAATCCAAATGAAATCCAGGTAAAACGCCCTAGCCAGAGCTGCGGATTTTGGATTAGAAACCGGGCCAACATGACAGAAATTGCAGCATAAGCCCCAAAAATCAAAAAGTCTGCTGAGGCGTGAAGCCAAGTCAGGAAGGGGTTCCAGAGGAAACATGAACCGTGCGGCATGAGTGCAATCATTTTCCTTTCCCCCAATATTCACCCTGTTTTAGATAGCGGTTTTGCTGTGTTTCTGAGCGCTCTTTTTGTCGTGCCTTGCTGGGGGTATAGTCCAACCTCATGATGGTTTGCCTGGATGCCTCAATTTCAAAAGCCCAAGCAAGCTCATGCCATTCCTGATATCTGAGCAGTAGCACCAAATCTTTGATGATATTTGTGGCATAAGCATCTGGGTAATGGCTATTCCCTTGCAAGTCATAATCGCCGCTGAAAACCTGCTCAGTCTCGAATTTGCCATCATTGCGAACCCAGTGAGAAGCCCACAGTATCTCTATGCGATGGGTTGGATCTCCGGGTTTCCAGCGCCGGGATTCAGTTTTATTGAGCCGACTAAAACCCGGAACAGGGCCTAGCCAAACACAATCAATATGCAGATCTCGAATTTGAGTTTTATCCCTGCCATAGCGATACGGCATAAACAGCCAGGAGGAAACCAGACGATCTGGCATTCCGGGTTTGGGATTTTTGCGAATGTGCTGCAAAATTCCGGTCTTGCACCGAATTCCCGCCCCCAATAGCTCATAGGGCGGCTCTTTAATTTCTCCCTTCCTCCACCACAGCAATGTGTGAATGAAGGCAACGAGATCTTGGACAATGCGATCAAATTCCATTGAGAAACGGGTGCGTCTTTCTTAAGTTGCCCGTTGCCCAAAAACCGTTCGCGCAAGCATTTTCTACGCGGGAATGATAGGGAGGACGCGCGAGGGTAGAAGTAATGAAGCAAGTGTTAGTCAGCTTCGAGCAGGTTTATCTTGGCTATACCGAAGACCGATTGATCCCGACCGATCATATTGACGCAATGGCGCTGCTCGATAAACTCCTCAGAGCCTCACCCGAAGGTCTTGAGATTTTGGCGCAGGTTTCAGCAGTTTGGTGGGGCAAAACTACCCCGGCTGGGGACAACAGCAGCCAATAAACCCTACATCCAAAGTAGTTTGGTTGCTTGGTTGCTTGGTAGCAAGGTAACTTGAAGCCAGTAAAGTCAAGCCGTGAAAGGGTTGAAATAGCGTAGAGTAGAGGGGCGATCGCCTCAAATTACCTTGGCTGCAAAGTAGATTGGTAGCTTGGTTGCTTGCTACCAGGGTTGCTTGTAACCAAGAAACGTTGCATCATTGCAATAGCGTTTTTACTCAACCTATGAACAACAATGAAGCGTTGATATTGTTAGCGCTCTCCCTGAGTGGAGGGCAAGGAAAAACGACCTGCACGTTTGGTTTGGGGCTAAAGGCGGCTGCTCTAGAGATTCCGACTCTCCTAATTGACGCTGACCCGCAGTACAACCTGACAACCTATCTGGGGCTAGAACTGAAAGCTTCGGACCCGACTTTGCTGGAGGTTTTGAAATCGGATGACCCAGCGGTTTTAGAGGATGCGATTTATCCTGTTCCCGGTCGCTCTCCTCACCTATTTTTGATCCCATCGGACCGAGCGCTCAATACTGCCAAGCAGGTATTGAGTTCTCATCCTAATCCGGCTGTTGTGCTAAAGCGGCGGCTCAAACCTGTGATGAAGGATTTCAAGCTGATTGTGATTGATAGCCCGCCCCAGCGTGATCACATCAGCTACGCGGGGATTGGGGCAGCTCATCATGTCGTGATACCGTGCGAAGCCCACTCCAAAGGTGTTGGCTCCTTTATAGAGTCCTGGCTGCTGCTGGAAGAGTGCCGAGAGAGCGAATCATTTTCGGGGCAGTTTTTAGGTGTGATTCCCTTCCGGGCAAAGCTGGCAGGGAATCACTACACTCTCGAAACCAGAGCAGGAATCAATGCAATTAAGTCGTTTTTGCTGGAAAATCAGGTTGACCTCAACACCATCATTTCCCCCATCCTGGAATCAGAGGTGTTTAAACGCTGTACCAACTACGGGGAGTTGCCGTCTGAATCCCAGAATAAGCGCTTGTCTCCCAAGCAATTGAGAGAGCTGGAATATCCCCTGGATGTGGTTTTACATCGGCTGGGTTTGCTGCCTGAACTTCCAGATGGGCCGGTGTTGCCCAATTGGGAGGAAACAACTCCTGTAGCGGAGGTGGTTAAATGACTTCTTCGACCGACCGCTTCATGAATCGCCAGAGAAAGCCTGTAACGCCTAGAGTGGATGAAATTGGGGCTGTAACAGCCTCTAAAACTACCGGAGAGACACCAGTGCTTGCAACTGAAACACCTCAAACACCGACCCCTGATACTGCCCTAAAAACATTGCAGCAAGAGTTAGATTCGCTGCCCCAAATAGAAAGTTTTCATCTTCGTTTTGAGTCATCGCTCAAGGCAGAAATTCAGGCAGCGGCTGAGAACGCGGGAGTAACTCCGGAGACTCTGCTGCAGGCCGCCTGGATCGTTCTGCAAAGAGAAGGGCTGGATGAGGCGATCGCCGAAGCAAAAGAGCATTACGCCCGTCGCAGTAAAGCTGCTGAATTGAAAAACAGCATCACCCGTCTGAAGCGAACGCTGAAGAATTTCGGGCTAGGCTAGGTTGGTTGCTTGGTAGCGTGGTAGCAAGGTTGCTTGGTTGCAAACTAATTCGCTACCAAGCAACTTTTGTTTTAAGCTGATTGAACTTTCTCTTTGAACACTTTGCCAGCGGAAAAGGCTGGCACTTTTGCGGCTGGAATTTCCATCACCTCCCCGGTTTTGGGGTTACGCCCCTCACGGGCTTTTCGTTCGCGTGGTTCAAATGAGCCAAAGCCAACCAGCGTAACCTTCTCGCCCTTAGAAACCGCTTCCATGATTGATTCGACGGTAGCGGTCAAAACTGCATCAGCCTGTTTCTTATTGATGTTGGACTTTTCAGCGATCGCGTCTACCAGTTCACCCTTGTTCATAAGAAATAAGAATCCTATAAAAACGCTCTAGCCATTGATTTTAGGAGCTTTAGAGAGTTTCGGCTAACTATTTAGAAAATTTTTTGAAAATCTGGATCGTCTTGAGCCAGGGCTAGCATACGACTCAGCACTTGCTGAGCATCCTGGGTAAGGCTTTTCCAAACTTGTATTTGATGCTTCTGGGGCTGGCAGGACATCGCCAGAACGCAGAATACAGCGAGTGGGGATGACTTATAAGCGGCCGCTTGCTGAAAGGCGGCTGTCATCTGCTCCAGATATTCAGCCTCCCATTCCCCTTGGAAAACCTCGTATAGGCAGGGGTAAAAAACTTGAAGCGCGATGCCGTAGGGACGAGCATCGCGTAATTCTGGTTTGCTTCCGCAAGTTTTAGCGCTGGCACCACCGCGAAAACTGTTTGCTTGTTCCCAGCGATCGCCCTCTCTAAATCTCAAGTCAGGATACTTGCACTGTTGCGGCATACCAGCCGATCCTGATGGTTTTGTAGAAGCGGTCAATGTTGCCTTGGGGAGCATAATTCTCGATACGTTTAGCAACCCAAATTACACTATCTTTTTCAAACTCTGCCTTGGGGGGTTGGGGTCTAGGAAAGAAGCTAATTCTTAGCTGCTTGCCATCAACCCCGTACAGCAGAGCCGCATTGTAGTCAGGGTAATACTGACGTTGAGCAACAATACTCCAATCTGCAAACTCAGGGATGCTCTCACAAGCGGGGTGAACGACTGCATAATCAATATCAATCTCGGATTCTGCTGATTGATATTGCTGAATCGCTAGAATTCGCCAGTCGCGACGAACTGGGCTAGCGATGCGATCGCCAAGTTGGATGGGCGATCGCCATTCTGCCCAGAAGGGCACCTCACCCTTTTGCAAGAGTGAGGTATCGAGAGCGGATTCAAATATGGTGAATCTCATGCTGTTGCCAGTTCTCGGAGGGCTTCAGGAACGTAAATACAGTGAACGATATAAATACCGTTCACAAACATATTAGGGCGTTCCTGGGGGCGATAGAAGTCGATCGCTACCGTGCCCCAGGGCTGGGACGTAACGGTGTGGTCATCAACATTGTATTGAGGCAATAGCTTGCCTAATTTAGGGCGTTTCCCCGTAAAGTTCCAGTTATCGCTGATATAGCTCCCCTGCTCATTCACAAAAACTTGCAGGCTTGTGAGGGGACGTTCCTGAAAATTCTCGATGTTGAACCATTTCTCTCTGGGGGGAGCTTCATTAGGGTTTAGGTCACAGTGCCCAACACTAATGATTTCAGGGGATTCCCGCTCTGGGTGAGTTTGATCTTCTAGCTCAAACTGATCAACATCTAAGATGCTCCAGACTCGATTTGAGCCTAGCGAAACTTTCCCGTTTGGCTGCATTGGCTGATCGCTTTGGGAAATACTGAGCCACTCCGGATACTGGCATTCAGCGTCATCAACTGCCAAATAGAGGTTCAACATTTCTGATTTCCTCGCTGTTTTTAAGATTTTAGTGGTTATTGTGCTGAGGTGAAAGAAACCGCTCAGCATTTGGGTCAGCATCTTGTCCTTCAAAGATGCAGGCAATGGGCAGCAGTGGATCATTTCTTCTTTGCCTATCAGCTAAAAAAACTTTTAGCCCCTGACTTTTCAATCGCCGAGCAATGTTGTTGCAATCAGCAGAGCTAGCAGCAGCGTGCCATTCTCTTGTTTCGGTCATGGGATCAAATTGCTTCATCACCAGCAATTCGCCGCCCGTTGGGGCCATGGGTCTAGAGCTTCCACTAGAAGCAGCTCCGCTGCTAGACCCCCAGGCGATTACCCCTCCTCCTCCAGTTGTGCTGCCAATGCTGTCTCCTGCCGGAGCGCAGGCTGATAGGGGTATCAGAAGTAGAGCAAGTAGTAAGTTACGGTTCATCATCTCAGTCTTCCTGTTACTCGCAGCGGATTTACCCAGGTTATTCGGGTAGAAATTACATTGTTGTTGACATCGAAGTTTCCGCAGTCTTCGCCTTCAAAATGGCAACCATAGTGGAGTTGCCTACCATCGTTTCTGTTCCCCTCCACTGTGATTTCAACAAGGGTTACATCTAACCCTTGTTTCTGGAGGTGTTGCTCTAATTTGGAGCAATGACCCTGCTTTTCGACTCCGATCGTGGCGGCGTTTTTATAGGTGGGGTTAGCAGCCGTATTTTGGGTTTCCGCGTTAAATACGGGTGGAGCCATCGGTGCTTCAGCGCTGCCGCTAGCAACACCGCTGCCGCTGCCAATAACAATTGCTCCACCGCCAGTATCACGGATTGAGTCGCCTACTGGGGAACAAGCCCCCAGCAGTAGACCTATGGCGATCGCGATCGCTCTTTTCATTCAAATTCACCTCCCTCATTAAAGTTCCAACACTTGTTCGGGTCTGGGTAAATCCTGGATAATGGCTACGGTCATCAGTACGATGCAGGCAATCGCTAGCGCCTTGATGATGTGAATATTTGTGATTGTGATTTTCATTCGACTTCGACTACTCCGCTACTCCGCATATAGCTTCATTCCACCACCCCTCATATATCGCCAAAAGGTTCCCATCGCGGGAGTCCCTGACAATCTCCCCGTATTTTGTTGTATTGCGTAGCCGCACCATCAGGACAGGAGCGCACGTCTGGGAACCATCTGGGAAGCCCATTCTGATCCCGTAATTCGCCTTGCAGCGAACGATGCTGTTCAGTGTCTCTTGGTCTAGATTCAGTGGGCCACCGTTCTGAATCCAATCCCACTCACCACGACCTAACTCAGCCGAATCTGGATTTTTCATCTCCAGGCAGCGAGGCAACCATCCAGGGCTAGCACCTGGCGGCAATTCATCGATCGACTCAACAGAAATTTCCGTAGAAGTTGTGGCTGCTAATTGCTCATTAGGCAATTCTGTGGGCGCTTCAAATCCAACTTCTTGAACTTCTTGAACTTCTTGAACAACTGTCCCATCGGGATCGCTTTGTACTTCCTCTGAGAAATTTGGAAGTACAAAACATCCTTCGGCTGTTTCATAACAAGCCTCGATTTGATCACATGCATCGCTTCCTGGCAAAGCGAAACAGGTTCCTTGAGCTTTCAGCTCTGAGATTCCACTCTCCAATATTTCTCCCCATTCTGAATTGTCCTCGCTGTCTGAGGAGCCACAGCTAATAACGGTCGTGGAGAGAAGTAGAACCAATAAGATTCTTGTTTTTTTCATGTGCCGATTCTGGTTAAGGATAATGCGGCGATTTTCAGGATTGATTAGTGGCGGTTTGTCTTTGACGCTGCCGCATACGGGCCGCCAGTGAAAGGGTTTCCCCTGGGTTGTCTGAAGGGGACGTTGGTTCTACCTTCTTTTCCTTTTCAACTGGCAATGAAATGGTTGTAACGGTCGCTGGCAGAGGTGGGGGAGCAGGAACTTCAGCTTTAGCAACAGGTTTGTTTGTGGGCAGTTCGGGCGCATCCAGCTCCGGCATGAGTTCGCAAAACTCAGCAAATATTTCCGCTGCTTTAGGGCGTTTGTGAATCTTTGCCCAGATCAATGTTTTGAGCTGTGGTGGCGATTCGCACTCTAGCCAAAACATAAGAAATCGAAGCGCATATCGGCGCACCAATTTCGAGACAACTGCCCCCAGTGACCGCTCTCCCATGACCCATTGAAGAGTGGTCAAGATTGCCTTGACATCGGGATCTAGATACGCCCTACTCTTCTTCTGGTTCATAGAGGTTGTTTGAAAGTTCAGCGAAATACTTTAAGCCTTCAACATCAACCGTTTGGGTATCGGTTGATGGATAGTAGATTTGCAGTTCTTCGCTTACCAGGCTTGCTAGGTAGCTGGAAGAACCGCCCACAATAAAGGTTTGGGGCAGTGTCAGCCGACTCCAAACTGTATCGATTTGGGCAATGAGATCATCAATAATCTCAGCGTGAATTTCAGACCAAAGCCCTGAAAAATCAATGCTGTGATTGCCCTCCTCATAAACAAAATTGCGATCGCGCAAGCAGTTCATGATGCGCGATAGGTTTGCCGATCTACCCAGTTTGTTAGAAATGATTGGCTCTAACTCCTGGGCCCAGCCGAATGTGCCCTTTAGCCTAAATTCGTATTTGCGAATCAATTTGCCGTTGGGCTGAAACACGCGACCGAACAGGTCTTTACCGCCTAGCGAAATTACCGCAGTAAGTTCGTCGGGGCGATGGATCAACTTGTTCTTTTTGCAGTACAGGAAGGTTCCAAAACCCTCATCTACTGAGATGGCTTGCTCAATGGTGAGCCGTTTCTTCTCCCCATTGCGCTTATACACATGAGTTCCTGCACACTGCTGGATACCCTCGCAGTATTCAGATCCTCTTTTAGTCGTGGGAACAGGCAAGACTAACCGACTGATTTTTGTCTCTGGATAGGGACTATCCAAGCAAGCAAGCAAAATCTGCAAAGCCATTTCTGACTTGCGCCCCTCGTACTGGAAAATAGGCTTTCCACCCATCTCCTCAGCACCTCTACCGAATTGAATGATTGAGTCGTCCATCTCTAGCAAGTTGGTCTGCTCATCCCAGAACGGCTCATCGGGATCTCCATCCCGATATTTCTTGAAAAATGCGGGATCTTTTCGATACCGCCCGTCGTGGGTTGGGTATTTGAAAACTCTGTTTCCAAAATCACCTTCATACTGCTCAATTGTGTGCAGCATATTACTGCGATTTCGGCTGCTTCGAGTTGAAGCAACAGGTTGCAGCTCAGTTAACCCAGCTTCAGATACAGACCCATTGTTTTGATTTCGACTAGTTCGCGTCGCCATAAAACCTGATCAAGCCCCCTTTTAGCCCAACTGATTAGAAGGCTAACACAAAAGAATCTCAGAGAATCTGTGAGATTGCAAAATATTCTCAAAGATTCTTGAATAGTCGGGCAGAATTTTTGTGATACTGCAACTGGATAGAATGAGTTGAAAGATCGCCCACTTAAAGCCCAATAAAGCCCACATGCCGCCAGAGTCAGAGGAAATTCGCCTGATTACCGTTCGCTTGCCGCCGCTAGTAAAAGCCCAGTTGCAGGCACTAGGCGATAAGAACGACCGCCCGTTTACCCTTCATGCGGCAAAAATCATTAAAGACACGATTGAAGCGGCGATCGCATCGGGTGAAATTAAGCCTGAAGACTGGGAGAAATATCTGGAATAAAGAACCCCCTTTTCCAATTGGAAAAGGGGGAGGTATTAGGGGATTATTAGGCGACAAATCCCAGTCAGAAAGCCTCTTTAGGAAAATCACCTACTGATTCGCCTGCTAATTCTCCCCAGCTTTGCCAGATTCCTTGCTTGAGCCTCACCAGGGCTAATTGACCGGGGCGAACTTTACGCCCAAAGCGATCGCCCCTGTGTACGTCCAGGTGGCAGCGATCGCATAGGGCAATTAGGTTGTCATCTGCATCGTTGGTAGTGTCGCGATCAATGTGATGAGTTTGCAGTTGCCTGAGCCTGGGAGTTATTTCAGGGCACTCAGAGGGTTCAGCTTCCAGTAGTTCGAGCTGCAAGTACAGCGCTGGAAGTTCCTCGGTTGCCTCTCCCGGTTTGGCGCACTGCTCCCCACAAAGCTCACATTTCCAATCAGCCTCCTGTTTTTTGCGGTAGCTTATTTCGTCCCAGTTTGGGCTGTACATAGCTCTAGCTCAGGAAAGAACTTTGGAGCAATCAGGGCGATCGCCCTCCTACCCCGAAACAAACCAAAAACGGCATCCAAACTATCTGCCTCAAACTCTAGCCAAAAGTCGGTGAGCTGATGCTGAAATTCACTCATCGAAACCTCGCGCGTTCGCTTCAGTTCCAGAGCTTTAGCTTTCTCAGCACTAATCAACACAGCAACCGGATAGTTGTACTGCGTGATTGCAAAATCCTTTTGCTGTGCCTCCCGCCGATATTTGCCGGAGCGCGTTCGCAGTTCAGTAATCGAGAGCAAGATCATCAGTGTTTAGTAACTTTAGTATCTTTAGTAAGTTTGTTATAATTTTACTAGCGATTCCCGGCAGATGGGGATTCTAAGGAATACGAAGCTTTTAACTATTAACTAATTGGTGAATGTCATGCAGCCTGAAAGCTCTAATCCGCCGCTTTATATATCTCCAGAATTTAAACAAGCGCTGTTAACGGGCGGAAGCTTGTACGAGTTTGATGAGCTACCACAGCGATGGGAAGAGGTTTTAATGAGCGGCAACGCTCACGGGCTGACTGCGGTAGAACGCAGGCTCTATTACATCTGGTATTGCAAACAGGTTGGGTTAAACCCAGCAACACGACCGCTGGACTACATCCCAGGCGAAATATCTAGGGGAAAAGACGTTCCAAAAGAGCCGATTTTGAAGCTATCGCCTAACCAGTCAGCCGCTCAGCAGTTGCGGGAAAATCGGGGAATTTCGGTTGAGATCAAATCCCGTGAGTTTGTAGGAAAGGTTTATCAGGTGGTGGCGATCGCCAAAACTCCAGATGGGCGAGTAGATGAGGCATCAGGAGTTGTATCGACCCACGACTACGACAAGCCCATGAGTCCCAAAAATCTAGCCAATGCTCTGATGAAGGCAGAGACAGCCGCCAAACGGCGCGTAACGCTTTCAATTTGCGGGTTCACTGTGCCCGATGAAGAGGGGGCGATCGATGCCGTGAGCGCCGAAGCTCCAGATGATGTGGTTTCGGATG
The DNA here is from genome assembly GCF_014695875.1 of Leptolyngbya sp. FACHB-541. Lineage (NCBI taxonomy): Bacteria > Bacillati > Cyanobacteriota > Cyanophyceae > Leptolyngbyales > Leptolyngbyaceae > Leptolyngbya > Leptolyngbya sp. FACHB-541. Next base: position 15,436 of record NZ_JACJPC010000015.1, read on the forward strand.
TTTTTGACTTCCAGGACTACGTTCCCGCGCCGCTCAACCTGCCCGAACTAGAGCCACTAGAGATTTCCCCTCCTGCGGCTGCTCAGCCGCCTCAGACCGCACAGCTTCCCACTCCAGCTTCAGAACCAGTCTTTGACACAAGTGGGCTTGACGACACTTCAGACCTGATTGCAAAGACCGATGTGGAGCTAGCGCGGCTGGGCTGGAGTAAAGAGCGGGGACAGCAATACATTCTGGAAACCTTCGGCAAGCGAACGCGCAAGCAGATGACCGACAGTGAGCTAATCGGTTTCCTACTCCACCTGAGAGGACAGGAGCCAGGGGAGCAGCCGCTCACCCTAGCCTCTGTCAACGGGCGAAACGGGCGCAGGTAGGGGCTTGAACTGGGGGAGAGGCGATCGGGCACTCTAGGGCAGTGCCGCGATTTTCACCCCAACCATGATTCCTACGTTTGACGAATTTCGATTTAATCGATTTATATCAATGCACTCCACTCTGCTTCAGGGGTGCGATTTTTGGTTTGATGTTGCCAGCCGAGTTATTCATGTGTTGGCGAACCCAGTTCAAGCTGAGGACTTGTGGGCAAGCGCAGAAATTGCGGTGGATGCTCGAATAGTATGTGCTGCAAAGCTATCAATTCAAACGATTGGAACTTTGCAAGAGAGCGACATCGGAGCATTAGATCAACACCGGCTGCAACGATTTAAGGGATTTTTCGCTGCTGTATTAGAAAATTGCTCCCTTTATCTATCTGGATTAGACCGAACCCTGCACATATTTTGCTCTGAACCTGAGATAGCAAATTCTCTTCGAGAAGACGTAGATTTTGAGCAAGAGGCATGGTTAATTTGCGCGGCTTCCAAAGTTGAAATTCAGTTAGTTAGTCAAAACTCTGTTAATAGCTGGATGGAAGAATTACAATCGATTTCAAAGCCTGCAAAGTCAGAAAGCGGAGAAACGATCATGCCAACAGCCCTGCAAACCGAACTCGAAGTATTATCTCCTTCAACCGCCCAATCAGTTAACGGCTCAGAGTTACCCCCAGATAATCCCCTTGATCCACTGCTCGCAAAACTCAAGCAGTTCATTCGTGAGGAGTTTGAAACTCGGATGTCTAGCCTGAATACTGCAACCATTTCGCAGGAAACTGTAAAGGCAGCAGTTGTTGAAGCGATCGGGCCAGAACTCCAGTTTCTAAAAAGTTTGAAATCCTCCTTCAGCGCATTAGGAACAGCAGATATTGCTGCTGAAACAGCTCCAGCCCCAGCTCCAGCTAAACCCAAAGCTACGGCTAAGGCGGTTGCAGAAAAACCCGCTGAACAACAGCAAGAAGTTGCTGTTGCTAACGATAGCGCCCCAACCACTGCACTACCAACTACCTTCAAGCGGGGCATGAAGCTGGTTAAGAATGACTGGAACGCCACAATCGAACTGATGCTAGGCAAGCTGGGAATCGACAAAACTCCAGACGTAGCAAAGCAAGTTTTGCAGGCGATCGCCAATAACACCGAGGCTGCTCAACCTTATCTCGACAAGATTGGTAGCCTGCTTCCAGCAGAATCGACCCCTCGCAGCAAGAGCAACCAGCTAACCCGATTCCGCAAAGCCTGCGCTGATTATTCGGCTAAGCTGTAATTTCTCATTTCCCTCCAAAGTTTTAGCGCCAAGAATCCTTTACTTTGTAAAATTCTTGGCGCTTCTTTGTTTTAAAAAACTCATGCGGGAAATACGGAGAATTCATCTTTTTACTGGCACATCAAAGCACTGGAAACACGTATTTTTAGGAGATAAGAGCTACATTATTCTCCCTTTCTATTAACCTAAATAGATGCCTAATAATGGTTTTCTTCAGGGTGCGCAACAAAAATGCAGTCCGACAATTTGGCAATTTGGGAAGTGCTTGAAAATTGCCCGTCTCACCTATCCCGATGGCTCTCGATTAATTGCCGATTAACTACCTTAGCAACAGAAAACGCAGACGGAAGTATATCAACCAGTCTACTGATTCAACATCTTAAGGATAATGTTGAAGACTATCAGTTTCTATCAGATTCAGTGGCAGAAATTGGGCTAGCCCTGCTGCAACTAAAATCGGGGGAAAAGATAGAGAGAATTCTTGTTTTACCAACAAATAAATCGCTCAAGCCGTTATCCTGGACAACGAAATTATCCAAGCTCTATCGATTTTTTTTGTCCGAGAAATTAGCTGATTTGCAGCTTCGAGCCAGTGATCATCACTGGCTCGAAGGCGTAAATGTTAGTTGTGCGAGAGACATTCGCCATTGATCGCGATTCCAAGCGCTCGTAGCTCCTCTTTCGAGAACGGCTTGCCCGTTTCTGGATTGATCGGGATAACTTCGCCTAAAGCAATCTCAGCAACCTCTTCCGAGGTATAGGGCTTCCCTGTCGCTGGGTTTATTGCGTGTTCTAGCGAGACTAAACCCATGATTAAGCGAGGCCTGGGCGGATCTTGTAGCGAATGATTGCCTAGCTCAAATCTAATTAATTCTTCTGGCGATACAACAACGGCGCTGCTGCTCGCTAGTACATCGATCAGTCTGTAGATGGGCATCCCGTGGGGGGGGTCAAGAGCGAGTCGTGCGGTTTTCATAACTGCCGCGACATACTTCCATCCCGTTTCGGTCATAGCTGGTTCTCGGTCGTTTTCCCTAATAATTTTTCCAGCTTTAGGGTGTTGATACGTCCGAGAAGTTACTACTTCCCTTAATTTATAAATTTCCAGTAGTTGCTCTGGACAATCCTCGTAAGTTTGGCTCAAGTCCAAAATCACGCGATCGCCTTCTTGCGGATTCGCGGAAACTGGAACAATTTTTAAAACTCGAAACACGAATGGGGCAAATAACTTCAAGGTATCTTGCTTGATTTCAAGCCACTCATCTCGAAGTTCAGCGTTAACCCAGCGGGATACGGTTTGCTCGCTAATGACCCTCTCTCCAGGGCTACCAAACTTTAAATTTATTTGCTTGGTCAGCTCTTTCTGATTGCGATACTTCCAGTCTTGGTAGGCAAGAGAAGCGGTAACAGCCTGCCCAAACGCTATCATTCTCGGACTCTTTACAGGGGGACTCACCAACTGGGACACAATATTAGGTGCCATTACCACTCGCACACCTCCTTATTTACAAAAATCATAGCTTGCAGATAGCGGCTGAGAGTAGTATCTTTCTGATCGGATTAGGAGTAATCTCAGACTATGCAAGTTAGCAGTAGAAAGACTCTACTCGAAATTTCCTAACAATGGGAAATTGTTTCAACCCAAAGTTACTACCGTTACAAAATTTGCTCTACCAAAAGAAGGGGAAGCCCAATGAACTCAGGATAGGACAGCCGTTCTAGGCTGTAAACAGCAAAAAACCCGAACTTGCAGCAACAAGTTTGGGTTTTAAGAAAGTAATTCACGCTTCTTCAGGTATCAGTGCCGCTGTTACCTGAAAGTTTGTCGCGCTCAGAACATTAACACTCAATTATTATGTCACTAAACCCCGCGTTTGACGAGAGTTTTCGCGCAGATTTTGCACATCAACCCGATCCAGATGAACCCTTCACAATCTGGACAAAAGACACTCAGGCGGCAGTTTTAGATCTGCCTCGTTCGGCGATACTACTTTGGCAAGACCTGCTCAGGAACACGGTTGCAGGCGTTAAGCAGATTGTAAATTTACAGGAAATAGCAGAGCGAATTTCCTGCGGATATGGCAGCAGGAAAGGCAAGGGCTATCACCTCGAAACAATGCGGCAAGCAATCAAAAAACTTGCCGAAAAAAGCCTAGTTAAAATCGTTCACGATTTTAGGGGCGGAATGATGCAGGTAGTAGCCTTCCACTGCGGGCCAATCAAACCTCTGGGCGATCGCTCCAGAAAAAAAATTAGGCGATCGCCAACTGGAATTAATGAACCTCAGAGAAAATTGAGAAATTCCAAAAAAAGCTTAAATTCGCAGCCTGAAAGCCTGACTGGGCAAACATCTGGTTCTCTTCAGATCAGTTTAAACTTTCCGGATCTCTCACAACCTTTTTCGAGTGAGAGCGTGACTGGGGAAAAAGTAGAAGTTCCGGAAGTAGAACAAGAAAGCCCAGTTGTGGAAAACGGAGGGGGGAAGGGATCTCAAAAAACACTAGTCAAGAGCGCAACTAGTGAAGGTGATCGAGGTTCCGCTCCAGCCGACGAGTTTGAAAATTTTGGAAACTCTGGAAACTCTGGAAACACTACAGAGACAGGCTTTCAGAAATTCTGGCAAAATTACTGCGGTACAAAAGCCGGTCGTAAGGGCGACGTGGATTTGGCCCGTGCAGCTTATCTGCATCTGGGGTTTGAAGGTTGGAATGATGCAAGCCTGTTGGAGCTTTTCCAATGGGATTTTGGGGATCGGCAAAGACAAGCTGCATCTGACCCAAATGGATTTTATGAAAGTTTCCCTCATGCCTCGAACTATCTGAAAACTGGATATCTCCAGGGTGTGCAATCCAGACAGGCAGAGGCGATCGCCGCTCAGCCATCACCTCAACCAGCCGAAGGTAAACCCGACCCTCACCCACAAACCCAAAATTCAAAACCAGAATTTGACCTGGTTTTCTACGCCAAACTCATCACGGCTGGTCTGGTCGAGGAAGTGGCTCCTGAATATCTGCCTGAGCAAATGGGGGAGATTCAGGTGAGATTACTGCGCGTGTGGAATGATTCGCAGTATGGATTTGATCTCAGCCCGATTCGAGTGCTACGGCAAATCCACAGCGATTCTGACCTGGATGCCCTAACCCATAGGCGATCGCTCTGGGAGCTGGCAGAGGGGTTCCTGCGCGAAGCTGAGCGAGGGTTTGAATCAGACTGCGACGAACAGATTGACGTAGGGCTGGCAGGGCTGCGCGAGGCTTACCAGCAAGGGGATGACTGGATCAGGGAGGCGATCGCCACATGGACTGAAGCAAAGCCAGGGCTGTACCTCACTGAATTAGGCCCTGAGCAGGAGTTTTGAACCTATGGTGACTAACAGAAATTCCTGGTGGAAAGGTGCGGGTAGCTTCCACCAGGAAAACGGGCGAGAGCTAAGACTTGTGGACGTTCCGGCGATCGCCCTTTCTTTAGAGCAGATCACAGCAGCAGCCCTCAACCTGCCACTGTCGGAGCGGAAAAAGTTAATCCAGGACCTACAAGAAAGCCTTGATAGGGCTTCATCTAGCCCAAGCGGGGATGCTGGTAGCCCAGATGAGGCTTCATCTAGCCCGAACGGGGATAAACCCAGTGCTAAACCCAGTGATGAGAATGCAGATTTTCCAATTGGAAAATCCGGTAATGGCGGGGGCTATACCGCTAGGGGTTACTCCGTGTGGTGGTGTACTAAAAGCAAAAGTACAGCCAAGCAGGATTATGTGGAATATTGGTTCCACTATGAGATCCCGTCAGAGGAGCATGAGTGTGGGCGCGAGCATCGCAGCGTTTATGTTGGGCAACACCCCAAGGGAGGGGCACCCAAGGCAAAAGCTGCTCATAAAATTGAGATGCTGAAGACCAAGGTGGCGCGGAAACGCCCAATTCAAGAGATTTTGGAGGCGCTAGGAAAAACTAGCAAATAGCTGACATGGGCAAAAAGTTCCTCAAAGAAGTGCGGAATCTAACCCCCGCAAGCCTGAAAAACATCTCAGTGGGAGAAGCAGCATGGCGGCTATTTGATGCTGCTCTAGAAGCTCAAAAGCCAATATTGTTGCCCATGCTGCCTCCAGGCAATGAGAAGGGGCTTCGCCCAGGGCAAACTACCCCAGGGCGAAGCGAGATCATGCCTAGCTGTGATGGAGTAGTAATGGCGGTACACTGCTCAGCCGACGATGCTCAGGTTTTGATTGATTTAATTCTGCGATGGGAACGCGATCGCCTGAAGGCACTTAAAGGCTGATCGCGAAGCTCATCATCTATTTCACAGCATCGACGTGCGACGTAAAAGCACGTCATAGGAGGGATTAGAGCGATTAACGCAATGGCGGCAAGGGTTAGAAAACTCATTGAATTAGGGCAAAAGGGAATTCTTTAAGGAGAGTTTCGAGATCCGATAATGGCGACTTGGAGAGACATAGCGGGGACGATCGCTAAGAGTTTTCAGATTGGTTTGGGCGGGTCTAGAATCCGCAGCAACAGCGGCGTGATTGAAGCTAGAAACGCTGCTGACTCAGCGCTTGTACCGCTCGCTGCTGACTCCTACAGATATTTCCCAATAACCCAACCTGCTACTCCCAGCAGCGGCATTATCGAGTACGTGGAGCTATCTAACGGATTGCTCCGGCTCAAATCGATTGATGCCAGCGGGTTTATCAGCACAGATGGACGTGATATCACGCTCATCGTGCGAAACAACACAGCCGTAACCATCAACAAGGGTCAGCCCGTTTACAGAACTGGGGCAAGCGGCGGCGTTCCGACTGTCGCGCTAGCACAAGCCAACAGCATTTTGACGACCCCAGCGTTGGGACTAGCGGCTGAGACAATTCCTCCCAACGCCTTCGGCAGGATAATGATTTTGGGGATGCTCGAAGGCGTAAACACTTCCGCTTTAACTGAAGGTGGAACTGCCTATCTGAGCGCAACGACAGCGGGATCTTTGACCACAACTAAACCTGCCTTCCCTGTTCTGCAACAGCGCCTGGGTTCAATCGTCACAGCCAGCGCTGGAATGGGCCGAATCCAAGTGCGAACGCAGGGCTTGGATAACGAAGAAGAGGGTACGATCAGCCCGACCTTCCAAATTGGTGACAACACGGCTGGAGCTAAAGCCATCAAATTCCATAATGGGTTTTCCCAAACCCTCAACTCAACCCCAACCGCCAATCGAACCAACTCTTTGCCTGATCGAGACGGAGTTTTAGCCCTAACATCTCAGGTAGCGTCGTCCATTACCTCAGACACACCCCCTATTACCTGGCATGAGGGGCACGTTTCGGTAGTTGGGCCAGCGGCCTACTCAAGCATCTTCAATGTCACGGGAGCCACTGAATTATTGGGAGGCGCGATTTACAGTGTCGCCCCAGGATTCAGGCTTATCGTAGACAACGTGACCGTTATCGACCGCACTACCCTGCGCTCTGGCCGGGTTGGGGCTAGCCTTAGCGGTGAGCCTTTCGGCGTTGTGGCACTGCCACCTGCTAAATGCACAACCACGATGCGCCTCGACCTCTACAACGCATCTGGAGCTATGCGCGATTTCGGCTGGAGGGTTTGTACGCGATGACCTATTTTCTAATTAGAATTCGAGCCGATAATCAGATCATCGGCACCCTGGAAGGGGTTGATGATCCTGATAGATACAAATGGGATGAGAGCGAAGAAGTTGAAGTTTTCGATAACAAATTAGATTTTGATCGGCGAATTGCTGCCCTAAACCCTCCTCAAAAAGCATTGCCAAAATGGGCACAGTTTCAATCACTCATGCTGATCAATGGCCCCTATTTTCGGATCGTCGGGCACAACGCATCAACACTGGCACTGAACTCAGTGCTAGTGTTGATGCTCGGTGAAATGGGGCAACATCCAGAACGGTTAGTGGATTTGATCAACATCTGGAATGCGATCGCCTACGAAGCAAAACCAACGCTGCTCGAAATTGTCAGCCTCAAAGGAATTTGTGTAACGTGCAATGTGCCCTTCACCCTAGATAATGTCGGGCGCATGGTGGCTACTACTACTAACTAGGAACTGAGTAAGCAACCTCAATTCGAGCTGAGCCAGCCGTCGCGCCATTAGCAGAATAGGAAATGATCAAATCTTCTGCCGCTGTCGCTGGAGGCTTGCCGGGAAACACCTCAAAAATTGTTTCTGTTGCAAAGGTTAGATCGACCTGGGTAGATGCCAGATACTTGCTGGGACTCGCCGCAGTTCCGATCGACATCGATGGGGTTCCATTAAAGGGCACATCGATAATCACCCGAATAGCGCTAATGCTAGACCCAGTTGGATTTTGAAACATTGGCACAGTTGCAGCGCTGCCAAATGCCAACGTGGTTGTGTCGGTCGTGACTTTATTGGACGTTCCAGCGACTGCAATAAACTCCAGTTCAATTACCCCAGCCGGTGAGCCTGACTTTTGCGCGAGTACCTGCCCCGCTGTGCCCACATTAGGCAATATCAGAGTTAAATCTTGCGTGGCTGCGCCAGTTCGCGCTAGCCCATATTTGCGATCGCTGCCAGCTCCAGCGGCATCGGAATTCAGCTCAACGAAGTCACCCGAAACGCGAACGATGCTAGCAGATAGCTCAGCATCAGCCGTATCTCCAGCGTTTCTCACCGCCAAATTACCACTAGAGTTCTTTAGCGAAACACCCTTCAGCCCAATCCGAAGCTGATTGAAAGACGTTCCCAGTAAGTCTAAAAATTTGGACACAATTACACCTCAATAAGAACAAACCCAGACCCTTGGGAGCAGCCCAGCCCTGGATAAATTGACAACAAAATGGGAGTGCTTTGGCTGTACGTGTAACCGGGATTGGTTTCGTACTCAGCCGGAAATTCAGGTACAACCTGATCGGACCTCATTAAGCGATCGCTCATCTCTGCATCACCCAGTTCCAGGGCGCAATTCAGCCCATTAAACGGAACTTGAATGATCACATTAGCTGTAACAATCGTTTGCCCTGCCCCTGCCACATAAATGGTTTTGGGGGACGCATCGCCATAGGAGAACGGGATCTTAATGCCAGTATTCCCATCTGCTGTTTCCAGGCTTGGCGGAGCTTTAGGGCCCATGTAGCCTAAGTCTTGCTCCAAGTCTTCCAAATCAGTTTGGAAACTTGTGGTGACTGAAATTTTGTAGGCAAGCAGCCAATCTTTATTCTTTTCCTGAGCCGTGAGAATTTGCCCTGTTGCGGTTGCTGCCTCGATTTCATCGTTGATGCAGTAGTAATCAGTGCGGATTACTGCCAGCATTTTGAGCAACCGATTCTGAGCTTCAGACCTTGGCAGTTGCTCATATTGGTAAGCAGCGCTGAATCTAAAAATGATCATGTAGGGAAAAGTGACCCGCGCAATCACTGGGCTAGGGCTTCCCATGCCTGCAAAAAAGCCAGAGGTGCTGATATCGGTTGCAGGTTCCTCCCTGCCAATAGAGCGAGGGGTAACTAGATCCTCAACGTTGTCAGGAGTGTTTAGTCCCCACTCATCAATTCTGAGTTGGCTTTCAAAAAATTTTCTTAAATCGGTTTGAATCTGGCTGGGAGAAGTCATCGCGATACATGATCGGGTTTACGTCGCAAAATTAGATCCCAGGTGAGGGTATTGCCTTGTAAAATTGCGACAAAATCACACTCAACCCCACCAATTCGCCGTTTTGTAAGTGGGTGCAATTTGGCATCAACCCAGTAGTTAATGCCAGTGCCCACCAGTTGCTCATAGGTATAGCGGCGGCTGATTCCCTTAATTTGGAAATCATCAATTTCAATCGTGATATTTTGGGCTCCAGAAAATGCTTGCCCTAAGCTAGCGTTCGCCGTAACGATAACGGGGTGTGGCTCAATTTCGTACAGGGTTTCAACTGGAATTGGCGAAATGTCTGAGCTATAGCGATGCTGGATTACCAGCCCTCGCACCGTTGGCACTCCAAATATTTCAGCCAGGGGCGCTGCCAAATCGCGCAAATCAATCATTTGCTCAATCAGGTTTGGGTTCATACCACGAACCCAACGCGAGTTACTATCAGCGTTCTACTCAATGCATCAAACTGTTGCCCGTAGCTAGTCCAGTTCAGATGGTTCCCTGTGCGAGCGCTGGCAGCGGTCTTCTGCCCAGCGGCGATGCTCACAGCCATCCCAGCAGTTTCAGCCATTTGCTGCCACTCCAGCTCAATCAAATGAGCGGTGTACAGCATCACGCCTTCAAACTGGCTATCACCCCACACATTCAATGGGCACTGAGCATGAGCACGGGCGAGCATCGCACTAATAAACGGCTCACCCGCTTTAGTGAATTTGGGGTAGACCGCCAGCAAATCAGCAACCGTCACCACAACAATGCGATCGCTCGGTGCCGATGGCTGAACAATAGGTGGTTCAACTGCCGGAGCTGGATAAACAGGCGGTTCAACTGATGGAATTGGTTCAAAAACTGAATCTGTACCCATCAGGGAAGGCTCCATTCCACTCATGATTGTTGAGTTCTAGTCGTTTTCTGTTTGATTAGCGGGGCGATCGCCTCAGCAATCTTCTCGTAATCCTCCTCAGTTAATTTGATCGGTTCAGTTTCAAACGCATCGCATTCAATTAGCTTTGCAACCACGCGCTCAGCAATGCGTTCAACATCAGCATCAGATAGTGGGGCGATCGCAGGTTCAGCCTGCTTCTCAGCCTGGTTTACTTCTTGGTTAAAGATCGACATTTATTGTTCCTCGCCAGATTTTTCCATTTCCTCTACCTGTTTGATGCGCTCCTGGCATAGCTCAGGGATGCCATCCCGGTCATCTTTGGCGATACAGCGATTCAGCCAATCAATATCGCTAGCCTCTTCGATGATGTCTTGGCAGTCCTCCAGGGCAAAGTCAGCACTAGTCCCCGTTGGTTTTTCGCCGTCGGGTACAACAGGCATGTAAACACGGATTACCCCTTTCTTCTCACAGCGAGCAAAGAAAGGATTGGTTTTCATTGCCTCGAAGGTTTCCAGTGAAATTAGATTAGTTCCCTTGATCAAGAAACCACCTTCGAGTTCCAGCTCTTGCAGTTTGTTTCTACCGCCCTTTGCCCCACCAGCTTGAGCGGCGGGGGCAGGGGGTACAGGGAAACGATACAGCGATGTGCGCTTGTCGTTTTCGGGTGTTAGGAGAAGTGCTACAGCAGCAGACATATTGATGATTGAGGTAGAGGGACATTTGCGCTCATTGTGCCCAGCGCGGGGAGTTGACTGTTGACCTAGATTCCGGCAACAACGTGCATCGAATACGGGCGACGGGCGATCACACCAGCGAATTTGAAGGTAGCAGCCCGCTCATAGCCCAAGCCTTTACGCTGCAAGGGTTTCCAGGTTAGTTCTTGCATGATTTTGACCTTGACCTTCATTTTGTCGCGGCGGAAAACCATCAGAATATTGGTGCCATCAACGCCAGCTCCAGCCAACTCATTCAAAGGCTGAATGTCTTTGATGTAGGGGCTGGTATCGAGAAACTGCTTCAGGATTGTGGTGTTGAGGTGATCAGATACCTGGGTGTTTGCCAAATAGTGATAGGCGCGAAGCGGCAGGATCATCGTGTCGGGCTTCTCAATTTGGCGAGTTAGCTCAACAACAGAGGTAACAGCATCGTGCAGTACGGCTAGGCACTGTTGGGGGGTGCTGGAGGAATCCAAACGGTAGGGGCTAAAAGAGTGCAATGCGTCGGGGTGGTTGACGAAGCCGGGGAGATTGAGGGACTTATCGCCAAATGCGATCAGATCATTCATCTTTTGGCGAGATGATTCCTGAACGCCTGCAATGTCCTCTTGCTCAATCTGAATTTCGCCTTTTACAGCGGCTTCAATGTCATCTTCTGAGAACCAGTAACCACCGGCCCAGCGATGCACCTTAAAGGTGAATTCTTCGCTGAGGACGTTGATCATTGGGATGTCGGTCGGGTAGCTGCGAACTAGCTTAAAGTGACCGACGCGGGTGACACGACGATAGGTAATCGTTCGCGCCCAAGGCTTGTTCTCGATATCAAGAGGCACGATTGTGCCATCGGCAAACGGTAGATCAGACGTTTCTTCCCGATCTAGTTCTGTTTCAATGACTTCTAGATCGCGCTCAAATAAGCCGAGCGTGGCATCGTCGAGGCGTACAGAGCTATGCATTACTTTCTCCAGTTAAGGGTGAGGGGTGAAGGATGAGGGGTGAAGGGTGAATTAGTTGATGTTGAAGGAGACGACGATGATGCTCTCTCCATTGGGAGAAACATCAACTCCACTACGGAAGCTGGAGGTAGGCAGGGCGATCGCATTGGTGTTATTAGCCGTTACTTTGCCTTGATGACCAGGTGCAATTGAGACGAAAACGGAGCTATCTTCTGTGATGACTTCGCCGGGGATTGTGGGAATCCACAGACCCTCATTGGTGAGGGAATTGGTCAACACATCCATTGCTTCATCGGGTGGGTAAGCAGCAAAAGCAGACGGGCCAATGCCAACTTTTTCTGAGGCATGAGTTGCCATCGTGCCGCCTAAGATGCGGTCGGTGAGTGCAGTAGGAAGTCTGCCTGTGCCCTCCGGTTCACCCGCTGCCCGTGCCACAATTCGCCCAAACGGGATGAATCCAGAAGTGGAAGCGACTGAGGTATTAACTGGGGTTAGATTTGCGGAAGAAGATAGACGCAGAGCAACGCCCTTGGTGCGAGCGGTCAAAGTAAGTGTGTGTGTGGTGAGGTTGATCTGAGGAATTGCGCGATCGTAGATTTCAGACAACCGAACTGCATTGAGTAAGCCCTGCTCTAGCTCAGCCTGAGAAGGGTTTGCATCTGTTGTGAAAGTAGCTTCAGCGCCGGGAACAAACAGCTTGTAAACGGTATTAGCGGTAGGAGCTGCGGGAATTGGAACAGACCACACATCAGCGCGGCTGGTTGATGCATTGTTGACAGTTTTCACACGGGGAGGGGTGCCATAGCCCTCTAGTTTGCCAGCAAAGCCGACTGCATAGCGATCGCGATAAACTTTTTGCATGATTTGGGGATTGGGGATTGGAGGTTAGGGATCAGTTGAAAATTCAGGGAGTTAGCGCTTCGACATTGCCAAAGGTGATTTGCAGTTATCCATGCGCTTTTTAGCGCCATCGCTAACCTCAGTCGGGGCTTTCTTTCCACTGCCTTTCTTCTGGGCAATGCCAACAGCCGCTTCGAGCATATCGGCGTGGTAGGTAGAGGCTCCATCAGCGCGAGTTTTGCCGTTACCCAGCGCTTTGTAATAGCCCTTTACCTCGTCATCAGCAACTTCTGTACCAGGGTTCAGACCCACTACAACAGCCTTTTGAATCGCGGCTGGGGACATGCTGGCATCTAGTTTGATGCTGTCAGCTTCAATTTCAAGAGAGCTGAGCAATTGGCGAGCATGATCGAGTGCATCAACCCGCAGTTGTGCTTCAGCCACAACTCTGGTTTCAAATTCTGCTGAATCCACGCGGGTTTCACCATCAGCCCCATCAGTGCGCTGATCCGCTTCAAACCGCAGATCTTCTAGTTCCTCTTCCAGTCCATCTGCCCGACCTTGTTCACGGTCGCGAGCAGCGGTTAGTTCATCAACCTCAGATTGCAGTTCTGCAAGCTGTCCTTGAGCTTCGCCGTGTGATTCCTGGAGTTTTGAGAGGGTTCCTTCAATGCTGTCTAAGCGTTGGATTTTTGCGGCCATGACAGAAGCGACAGTTTCAGGTACTTCGCTGTAAGCCACGCCATCAATAGTGATTTGTGCCATACGAGTTGAGGGAGAAAAGTTCTTAGTGCCAGTGTTCACATTTGACCCAAATGACTCGCATCCATCGCTATCAGCGTTGTAAACCTGGTAGGCAATATCTAAATCGTCGTCAGCACTATCAATGTGCAGCCGCGCATCTGCCCCAGCTCTCGCCCGTTCCACAAGCGCCAAATGGTTGTAGACCACATTGCGCTGCCGATGGGTGTAGGGCTGACCGTTGTACACGCCAGATTCTTCCGCTACATCGCAGGTATAGCCGCAGCTCAGTTGCCGCTTCCTGCCGCTCACCACATCGGCGATCGCATCCTGACGATGTATGTTGAAAACGACATCAATCAGGTATTCTTTGCCATCGGTGTTGACATCAATCTTTGTTCCGACTGACCCAACTGAATATTCAGCAGAATTGCGCGGATTAACTAAAACAGTTGGGTGGTCGTTTGTTCCGGGCTTGCCGCCCAGAGATCTGAGACTCCCAGGTTGCAAAATATCGTCAGGGTGCCGCAGTTCATGCCGCGTTGACCCATCCCGGTTGCGATAGGGAAATACCCCGGTTTTGGTGGCAGTGCCACGCAGGGTAAGAAAACCCTCATCGCTTTCCTCGACTGAGCCAACAATCTTGCTGGCAGCGTTGGCGTAGTCGAATCGCCACGCTTTTCCCGGTTTTTCGATTGTGGAAACCATTGTGTTTGGGGAATAGGAGAAAAGGCGGAACTGCTGTGCCTCCGCCCTCTTTTACGATTCCCGATCGCCCAAACTGGTTTGCGCCAGCAGGGTTAGCCCTCTTCTGTATGGGGTGAAACTTCTCTCACCACAAAGCCCTCGCCCTCTCTGCCCATCTGAAAAGCAAACGTTTCATTATTTGCCTTGAATAGCCCCGTGACAAGCTCATTTTCAATGCTGTCAATCTTGATAGCTTGAATTTTCTTGCCCGTAAACTGAGCCAGAATGTTGGCGGTTTGTTGGTGGAAAAAATCTGTTGTCACTTAACAAGCCTCTGACTCAATCTTTTAGATACTGGTTCAACTACTTTAGCGGTTGTCATGCCGCTGGAAGCTCCAGCCCCAATTCCAGCCAGGTTTAACTCTGCCCCAAAGATTGCAGGAGTGTGGAATCCAGAAAAATTGCTAGAAGCAGCCGTTCCCGCTGCGGTTCCCACAGCCCCGGCTGCTACCTCAACAAAGGTATCAGACACCAGTTGCTGTTTCTGCTCTGTGGTCATGTTTTTAACGCCCTCCACATAGCCATTCAGCCCAGACCTAGAAATATCCTCATAGGACAGTCTCCAGGTTCGCATCGCCACTCGGGCCGCGCCAGAAGCAACAGGAGCCGCCCAGGGGGGAGCTGCCCCCGCACCCATGACCGCTAATTCCTCAATCACAGGTTTGATATCAAATTCGCGCCCTCGCCCCGTTTTAGTGACGCTCTGAACCTCAGATTGCAGTTGCCTCAAAAAGTCTTTTGCTTTGGCAACTTGCTGTTTTGCCCTTGCACCCAAGGGGCGATCGCACTCACTACCACGCTCAACGCAGGCTTCACCGCACTGGGTTCCCTTAAGGCAACGATCTGCTGCAACGTCTTGCCGAACCAGTTCCTTGTATTGGATAGCTCCTTGAGCGCTAATCCTGTAATCCAAAATTGCGCCATCAGAACCACGAAACCGCCCAATGATTGCATCGCTTGGGGCAAGTTGCAGTGTGGGTAAGCCTTGAATGTCAGGGTAAACAGAGGCGATCGCCTGCTTTACTAAAGCTGCGGCTTGCCGTTTGGGGGTAGATTCAGCATCACGCCGAGCCAGCGCTCGCCCTTCTAAGTAGGCATCGGTTTTGGTAGCTTGACTTTGGGTTTTCTGACCCTGACTTTTCTGACCCTGGCTTTTCCCATTGGAATTTGGGGATTTCTGCTTAGGTTTTTTCTGAGATGCTTGTTTAGGTGGGGCGGCCGGAACGTCTCTGTAGATTAGGTCTTTAACAAATGCGTTCACCTGTGGATCGCGAAAATACTTCTCCTGTGTATGCCCATCAATGTCATCAAATAACTTGGCATCTTGACGACCGGGATACTTGTTAATCGTTTCATCCTTTGAACCTTGAATCATGTATGATTCACCGAACGGCTCAGTTAACCCACCCCAAAAAGAGCCAAAAGAAAGCGACTTTAATCGTGGTTTGATTTCAGGATAGGCAAGTTTAAGAATTTCTTGGGCTTCATTGACAACTTGCCCTCCCAGGCTATGACCCGCTAGCACAATTTGCCGATCCGGATATTTGCGAGCATAGGCGATCGCCTGAGATGCCAGCTCTACAGCCGTATCGTTACGCCCTTTAGTCAAGTTCGTCCCCAGTACTTTTAACGCATCCACAGCGCGGTCAAATTCATCTTCAGGTTTTGATTTATTGGCTGGGATGTTGGATTCTGCATTGCTAATAGCAATTGTTTTCAAGTCTTTCCCACCATCCTTAGAGAAGGCCATGCGGAATGAGTTGGCAATACGATCGCCACTGCGAACAGCCGCCGAATCTTCCTCATAGCCCATTCCACCAACCCCAAGCACAATTGTGTGCTGACGCTCTTTAACGCTACTTGGCTCAATTTTTTTGGATTGCTCCAGTGCCATTTCAGCCGATTCCTGAAAGTTTGCACGATATTTCTCGCGAAGTGCCAGGTATCTCCCCCCAGATATTCCAATAGCAGCAGCAGTAGCAAGCGCTGCTGTCTTTGCTAGGGGAGGAATGCCCTGACTTTTGTTGCGATCAACTTTGGAATTTTCATCGGAGATAGCTTTAGCGGCGATCGCGCCTCCCAATATTGCTGCTCCAGCAAATGCCGCTAGGCTACCGCCGCTGGATGCTTGAATGCCAACTTTCCCACCCTTGCGCTGTTTTCGCCAATAGCCACCATTTTCTACACTCGGATCAGTTACCCAGTCAAAGCCTGGTTTAGTTTTTTTGGCTGCTTTTGAAAGTGTTTTAGCGGAATCTGCGCGGTTGCCCTGGATTAAACTTGCAATGTAATCTGCTTGTTCATTAGGAATTCTGGCAAACTCCCCCTGATTTTTGAGTGCCCATAAGTATCCTCCACGCATGGGCAAAGAGCGAAAACCTTCCTTCTCGTAAATGCTTTGTCGCTGCTCGCCTGCGCCGTCTTTTTTCCAGGGTTCTGCCCGTAGGAACGTGTTTTCAGGCAGGTTTGTAATGTGTTCCCGATAGGCAGACTTGGCTATTTTGACGAGTTTCAGCCCTTCCTTCACATCTCCAGGTTTACGATCATAAGAATTATTGACCATAAACCCCATTTCGTATATCGGGAACCCTCCCGCCGCTCCGACAGATTGAGAACCAAAAGTGATAACTTTACTGCCGACAGACCCGACTGACATAAGCGATCCGTCAGGTTTTCCAAAGGTTGAGAAATTCTGTCTTTCATCAACTGAGATTAAACTTGCTCCCTGCTTTCTAAATATTTGCTGAGCCAAATACACTTTGGCAGCTCCAGTCATGCTCTTGATTTTCTGCTTGAGATCTGGGTTGACTGGCAAGCCATCAATTTTCTGGTCAAGCTGCTCATATTCATTAATCTTGGTATATGCAGTAGCAGCAGCACTTAGAACTGCATTATCAGTAATCCGATACTTTCTTTCACGCTCATCGACTCCCAGAAAAGCCTGAGTTTTGGTACTTAGTGAAGTTCTGCTAGTCAAAGCTTTTGCTTTTGTGACTACAGCGCTTCTAATACCATTCAACCCTTTACGTTCTTTGCGCCAATAACCATTCCCTTCAACACTGGGATCTGCAACCCAATCAAACCCAGGCTTAGACTTCCTATTGGTTCTAGATGGTGTTTCAGCAGTGTCAGCTTTAGATGTTTTATCCATAGTTCTGAGGAACATATTCTTCTTACGCTCAGCCAACTTACGCGCCTTCTCTTTTTCCTTATCTGTAGCTTGGTAAGAACTGACCGTTTTGCCGCTAAAAAAGTCTTTCAGTGTGTTTCTAACGTTGGGATCTAGAAAATACCCGTAGTGGTCAGTGACCGTTTCAACCTCAACTCGATCCCTCAAAATCACGTTTTCTATACGATCATCGTTGGCAGAACCAATCGTGATTGAGTCCCCAACTTTCTCAGTCAATCCCCAATAAGGAGAGCCTAAATTTGCAACTCTTACATTTTTCGCTCCCATCTCTTTGAGGATTTCTGCGGCTTCATGCGTAGCCATGCCGCCCCCAGAAAACCCAACCAGGTTAATGGGTTTATCAGGATACTTTTGGTGGTAGGCCCAGGCGTTTGCTGCGGCCCTAACTGCAACAGGATTACGTTTCTCTTTGAAAACGGTATCGAGCATCAATCGGGTTGGGATTTCTAATGCCAGTAACCCGTACTGCTCTGCTGCCTTCGTAATAGGATCACCATTAGCTAGTCGCTCTGCAACAGCTTTCGCATCGACATCAAACTCTTTGTTATCAATTGGGGTGACGTGATGATTATCAAATAACCCATCACTACCGCGCCCAGGCTTGCGCCCACTCGCAAACTGATCACCCCAGCGCTGAGAGTTCTTGCCCTCCTCACCACCGAAGCCACCCACCACAAAAGTCATTTGCTCCTTGCCGCGTTTATCTAGCTTTTTATCAACCCACACTTCATTGGGATCTTCAGCCATCTTTTTGGCAAGTTCGGCAGATTCCTTAAACCCGTTTCTGTATTGGGCACGCGCAACTACATAAGCAGCAACAGGAGTGCCAACTAAAGTTGCTCCTGCAACAACTGCGACTTTAGCGCCAGTTGGAACTTCATCTAAAGCCTGCTTATCTTGTGGTTTAAGAGGCATATCTTGCCCTTGCCGTATTTGCGCCCCAATCGCTGCAAATGCCGCAGCCCCTGCGATTCCTCCAACTAATCCAGCCGCCAAATTACCTACAGCTCCACTTCCTTCTTTTTTAGTGGTTTCTTCTTTAGTAGTTTCTTCTTTAGCAGGTTTGGGTGATGCTTCAGCTTTAGCAGCTTTGGGCGGCGCTTCAGCCGCTTTTTGGCTGGGTTGATTCGCTTTGGTTTCAGTCGCTTTTGCAGACTGAGCCATGCTAATACGATTCGCTTTGACCTGAATGATTGCCCTTCTTAATTTCTGGAATTTCACCATCGACATCGGTGATAGAGCAATCTGGCACTCATCCCCGCGTTCAATACAACTTTTTCCGCAGGGCTTGCCAGCCCCACAAGTTCGCTTCCCCGCTGGAGCTGCATCAATGCGCCCATTTCGCAGCTTGCCAGAATCCAGATAAAAGCCATTCAAAATGGAATCACTTCTACTAGCGCTGGTTGCTTCAACTTCGTTGTACCTGAGCTTCCCCTCACTGCTGATTGCGAAGTCATAAACCTGCTCATTGGCGTGAAATTTGCCGTTCACCCCATTTTGCTGATCTACATCAAAGGTCAAAACACGGCTGATGCCGCTGGTAAACGCCTCCTCAATAATCTGCTTGAGCGTGAGGGCGATCGCCTTCATCGGCGGCAACGCTTGCCCGTTCGGTTGGGTTTGTGGGTTGGGTTGTTGGAGAGGAGTAGCAGCGGCAATCATGTTAGATATCCAGATCTGTAATATGTTCTCGAAGCAAAACGACAATCTTGACCCGCAGACGTGGGCCAACTCCAAGGAACTGTCTGCGAGGAACACCGCGCCCTAATTGGTGCTTACGGGCGTACTTCACATTGGTTCCAATCACCACACGGCTAGCCGTTGCCTGGTACGTGATACTGCTTCGCATCCTGCCAGTGGATTGCAGGATCTTGAGGATGCGTGTGTTTTGTGCTTTAAAGCTCAGCGTGTAGGCTGAAAGCGGCTCCCAGCGGATGCCATAGGGATCAGTCTCGGTTTCAAAGCTCTCATCCACATCGGCAAGCACCTCTTCCCCGATGTCTGCCATGACGGGGTACAGATTTCCTAAATTCCGCTCAAGCTGACCCAGCAGGCTACGAACCTGCTGATCGTCGTATTCCATTGAGAAAATCGGCTCAGTCATGCATAAACAAAAGGGAAGGGCGATCGCCTCTAGGATGCCCTTCCCCCTTGATCCGTATGCAGCCTCAGCTTTTCAACTAGAACCAAATCCAATCCAGTTGCGCCCAGTTGAGTTGATTGGGGTTGAGTAGTGAGCTTGCGTAAACAAACGCCTCAGCCGTATGTGCGGTAAAGATTTCACTGGCGTAGGGGGACTCTTTATGTTCTGAAGTCATCCACCACTCTTTTGTTAACTGGTTGACCGCAGTGCCGGGAATCACACCACCATGCACCCGCCAGCAAGCAGCAGCATTGCCTTGCCCAGAGCGTTGTGCATGGGAGAACTCCATCTGATAGCCAATTCCAGGCTTTTCAATTAACTTGAGAACCTCCGGATCAACCGTTGCTTGAATATTCATCTCCCGCTGAAGCTCATCCGCTCGGGCCTGCAAATTGCGAATTGCCTCAATGACAACCGTTTTTTGCTCTGCTGTTGGGTTCTCTCCCAAGTAATCGTTTGCCCAGCGCCACAAATTATCATGCACGTTGGCGATCGCCTTCGGGTCAACAAAACTCATGCTATTCCTCTCTCCTGCAAATCTTGCTCAACTTTAGTTCTAAGTTCGGGGGATAGTCGAGCCAGCCCACTCTCTAGCACTTGCTGCCGTTCTTCCTGGGGTGTAGTTCCAGGTGCCCTCTGAAAACCTGGCTCTGCGATGGTGTAGGGATCAGGGGGTTGCTCGGCTTGCAATCCCATTTCCTTCAGTTGGCTAGCCTTGCGCGAAATGGCGCGGCATTTGCAGCCGTAAGCGCAGGAGGGGAACGCAACTGACCAGAATGGTTCATCAGCCGCAAACACCTTATTGTGTAGCTCCAGGTGGCGAGGACGCGGGTTTGGTGAATCTCCATGCCGCCATTGCCAATAGGGACGCAGCCGCCTGATTGCGGGACTTGTCATTTGTCGCCATCGCCCAGCCCCATAAGCCCGACGAACGGGCGTTTCAAAGATAATTCTCATCCGCCAATCGGGTGGACCCGCTGGCAGTGGGCTTGGTATCCAGCCGCGACGGGCAACTAGCCGCTCAAATTGTGCCAGAAAGGTATCAAATGAGTTGCCTTCGGCGATCGCCTGATCAATCAAGAACTGCATTGATTGCAATAGGTCGGCCCGAGTTAACCCCGCAACGGTGTAAGCAAAATCGTGCTGCTCTGCACTGAACTGGTTCCACTGTTCGGTGGGGATTGCGATCTTATTGCGAAAATAGGCGATCGCCTCAAGGGGAGGCAGGTTCAAATACTCAGGAACAGGGGGCATAGTACAGCTCTGGAATTAGGTCAGAATTGAGAACTCGGTCGTACTTCTCTTCTGTGGTGTGCCCATCCCAGCCGTAAAAGTAAGCGCCCAGGAAGCTGAAATTGTCGATTTCACTCATGGGCACATGCCAAGAAACTTGACCTGACGGCAATTCCAGGAACACGACGGGCCACTCTGGCTCTTTCGGATCAGCGCCTAGTCCGATAGTTAACTTGAGGCATTCAGCCATCTGAGCAATCAGGCTAATGCAGCAATTACGTTCCCAGTGAAGCTGCTCGATTCGGGCTTCAAGTTCAGCCTTTTCA
This sequence comes from Leptolyngbya sp. FACHB-541, assembly GCF_014695875.1. NCBI lineage: Bacteria > Bacillati > Cyanobacteriota > Cyanophyceae > Leptolyngbyales > Leptolyngbyaceae > Leptolyngbya > Leptolyngbya sp. FACHB-541. The sequence continues at coordinate 36,463 of NZ_JACJPC010000015.1, forward strand.
GCAGCTTGTTTTTCCAGGAATGGTTGTAGAGTTTGCGCCAACTCTTCTTGTGTGGGATATCCGGCACCGGCAACAGGGTTCAAAATATAGCTCCTTCAGGGGGTGGTTGAGTGTCAACAGTTAAGGACTCACCTTCAACAACACTTACCTGAAAGAATTCCCTAACAGCCTTACTGCTTAGTGCAGCGTTTAAGTCCACAGGGCTTGTAGCATCACCAATCAAGTGCCCATGTTGGCCTGCAGATCTCCTCAAGATGTTCTTGAGGAATTCGACAAATGCCCCATCCCCCTGATATTGAATCGGGCTGATTTGGTGAGGAGTGCTTGATGCAAGGGAGACGACAATAACAGAGTTTGTACCTTTATGCGCTACTTGGAATTGGATCATAAATACCCTGAAGTTTTAGTCATCATAATCCTCATCATCTTGCTCAGCCTGCCGAATCCGCAACGCTCCTAGCGTGTAAAAGAAGTGTTGGCGATCGCCGTTATAAAAGTAAGTCATTGCTTCTTCATCTGCGAACCTCTCAAGTCCCATTGACATCACTTCAGTTGCGCTTGAACCGTAATCTTTGCCCACATACGGAGTTAGATATCTACCTGCAAAAGCAACTTCATCATCCTCATACTTTCTTATGGGATCGAGTTTTTTAAGTTTTTCTCGATTAATAGGTTCGGTTCTCCGCATATCGCGCCATTCCGTAGAAGCAGCAAGCAGCCGAGGATCGTAAAATTCCATCGCGTGCCCTAATTCATGAAACATTCGCCGCTTTAACTCTGTTTCAGACGTAGCTTTAGCGCCAATGCTGATAATCCCTGACTCGTTTGCATAAGCTCTAGATTCGGTTTTGTCTTGAATGATGGTTGTTGAACCAACGCGATCGCTGCCAACCAGTTGGTAAAAGTCGGTCATCATTGGGACAAGGTTACGCTGAGTTATTGTCCTAATCGAACTATCAAAAAACACTTTCGATTCAACTAACTGTTTTGCTTGCCTTGAATCAACTCCAGAGCTTCCTAGTAGCTCATTTCTGAGCCGTAGCATGGTGTTTTTGGTTGTCCTATGGTGGGACTTAACAGCGACGTTATAGCTTTCTAACGCAACTTGAAAATGCCGCTGTTCTCTATAAGAGCTTCCGGTTTCTCCTGCTTGAAATAGCTTTAGCTGGGCATTTGTCAAACGCCGCGTATAGCGATTCAGTTCGGCATCTACATCAACCTGGTCTTGCCTGCGGCTATTCAAAAACATTTGCCGCCCCAGTTCGGCGATCGCTCTGGGATGTTCTCTTTCTAGCTCAATCTCCCTATCGATTATATTTACCCATTCTGTGTAAGCCTTTGTAAATCCACGACCGCGTGGATAATCTGCTCGGCGGGGTGAAGGTGTTCGTCCGGGCAGCTCAATCCCCTTTTCTATCCCATCAGGCAGTACAAGCAAACTGCGGCGACTCCTAGCGGCTGGAGCAGGCTTAGGTGGGACGTTGCGCCCTGGCGTTGAGCGGGACTGACCCGCGTGGCACTCTTCACCCTGACTCATCCACCCTTCCCCACAGGGGACACCCTTGCGAGAATCAAGCTTTCCCAGGCGGCTATCCTCTCTCACTTGCTGGAATGCGGCGAGATAGGCAGGCGATCGCTCACCCAAACTATCTAGTTTGATGTCACGGGTGATTTCGCTCAACGCTTTATCCATTTGAGCCTTCATGCGCTTGTGAATTGCCTGAGAGCGACTATCGAATTTTGCCAGTTGTGCGGGCTGGTAGCTTCCTGACGACTCAGCAACCCTCCGCAGCTTCTGCATGGCTTCCAGATATTCGTTAGTTGTCTCTTGGACAATCCGCTCCATCTCATCCTTAAGTGCCCCTTCCCTACGGGTTTGGGACTGCAAAACCTTCTCCAGGGCACCCCAGCGCTCATTGATTTGGTTTTGTAAAGCCTTCTGTGATTGGGGAACTTTATCACCCCCCATTGACTGAATTTCTTTGGTTCGTTCCCTAAAATTGGTATTCAGTTGGTTGAACACTTCCCGCTGCTTTCGTGTTGCCAAACGTTTGGTTGCCTCACGGATGCGACGATCCTGGTTCTCTTCAGAAACCAGCCCCAGATCTAGCCCCTGACGGACTGAGGCAGAAAGGGCGATACCCTGCTCATCATCATCTACCAACTCCCCCGACCTCCGGGGTTTTGGCTGGGTTGCCTCAACGATTTTGTCTTGAGCATCCTGCATCGCTGCCTCACGTTCCTTAGCAATCCGCTCCATCGCCTCAGCGTTAACCCGCTGCTCAATGTCAGCCGTTCGCCGCTCAATTTCTTCGGCAACCTGCGCTTTGCCCTGAGCCGCTAACTCCTTCTGTGCCTCAGCAACCTGCTGTTTAACCTGCTCATCTGCTTCCCGGCGAACTGTGTCAACCTGTTGCTTTGTGCCCTGACGTGTTGCCCACACTCCCACACCAATGCCGCCCAATGCAGCCCCAACCCCAGTAGCGGCGATCGCTGCCCTGTTGTCATTCGGTTCTGGCGGCTTCTCTGGCAGTTTCTCAGGCGTTTGACCAGAGCGAGTTGCAGCAAGTGCTAGCCCAGCTCCGATGGCAGCAGCCCCAGCTAGCCCAATAGCGACCTTGGCAGAATCACCGTCAACTCCCAGCCCTACTCTTTTGCCGCCACTAGAGCTAGTGGAGCCAGCGTTTTTACTTCCCCGATTCCTACGCCAGTAGCCACCCCCATTAACCCTCCTATCCTCAACCCAGTGCTGCCCCGCTCTGCCCTTATCCAGACGACGCTGTTTAGCTGCCAGCATCCCTTCTAGATAGGGCTCGGGCATGATTTCAACCAGTACTGGATTTAGATGTTTGCCGTACAGGTAGGCATTGTTGAGAGTTGTCATGGGAGGGGCGATCGCCTTCATAGGGTTCGCTCTCTAGAATTCCCATTTCACAAACATCGCATTTTCCTAAATTCAGGGAAGCCTTTGCATAACATTGAATGGTAGCGATCTAATAATTCGGGATTATGGTACAAACTTTTAGCCACCAACTCGAAAAAATTAAACCTCAACTGAACGGAATGAACGAAGTTTTGGACGGAACGAATGAGGCTGTGAATGGTGCGCTAGTCGCCCTGACACGCCCAGACCACGATGAATCAGCTAGTCATTTCTTGAGAGAAGTTGACGCAACTGCTGCAAACAAAATTATTTGGACAAGAATTCAAAACACTCCGGTTACGAGTGTGAGCCAAGCTGCATTGTTCTGGAGTCCTGAAAAGAAATCTGTTTATAACTCGTTTGCCAGAGCCGTAGTAGAGCATGAAGACCTTTTCAAGCGGCTTGGAATGATCCTCATTACGAACGAAAAACAAGCCAAAGACTTCATTTATGAATGTTACGCAGGAGCTGGGCAAGCTTATGCTCAATTCCAAAAACGCCGCAAAGTCGCCGCTCTTTCGCGCCGCTGCGTTTTGTTTTTGGGATTGATGATCCAATCAAAACGCTCAAAAACAGCAGCGGATAAACTTAAATTGTCCTACCCCCTAAACGCCAATTCAATTTTTAAGCAAGCAGGACTCTTGCCGCCTGACACTCCAGACTCAATGCGAGGTCATAACCTCAAACGTAAGAAGACTATATCTGAAACAATTGCTGTTGAAGTGGGCGATCGCTCAGATATACAATTAGACCAATTTGGGATATCAATGCCATCTGAAATGTTAGATTTTGACGTTCAAATTCAAAGTCGTCAAGACTACATCAATGCCTTGCAGCAGAAGGTTGATGAGATGCAACAGCAGATTAGCCAAATGCAAATCATAATTCAGCAAAACAGTAATGAAGTGGCTGCACTGAAGACGGTCAAAGAGCTGCTAGAGCAGCAAAATAGTGAGTTTAACTTAGGTTTGACTCACAATTAGCAGCCCGTTCCCATTTTCCAATCGGCTCATATTCCCCATACCGTTTGCAATCCTTAGAAGGTATTCCTCTAGGGTAATTTCGAGTTGCTGCAAGTTCTCCACAGAACGCCGTAATCCAATTGGAATTTCACCTTCTAGGATTTCATCGCCCTCGACTTTGAGGGTAGAAACTGGTGTGCCGTTTTCCAGGATTTGAATGTGGAGCATTATTTTGTACCTTTTAGATTGTCATCAAGCACTTCGATGATGGAGCCAACCTTTTCATGCCTGTCTTCCATCAACTTGATACTTCTATCGAGCGTTTTCTCCATCCAGCCTTTCCGAACCTCTGGCATGGACAATCCGCCCAAAGTTTTTGCATAAATGCTCAGACTTCTAGCTGTTTTTGCAACAGGATTTTGCTGATGCAATTGCCTCAAGGTTTGATGGAAGGTATGAACGTTCTCCCTGTAATCTTCATCTTCTTCAATCGCCTTTAGAAAACCTGTTTGAACGTAACCTTCAAAAATGATTAGCGCCTCTGGAGTATCGTTGTTCAGGAGGGCAAAGCCTTGATCGATGCCGTAGAAGCGATCGCGGCGTTTATCATACATCAAGTTATTGGAGTGCCGATCTCCATTCCCTGTGAACAAATCTAGGGCCAAAATCTTGGATAAATCTTTGTGGACTATGGCATTAGCAAAAGCTCCTGCAAAATCATGTTGCACCAGTTGAATATCAACATCTTTGTAGGGGGCATCTTTCCCAAGATCGCCTAGAATTTTCCCTGATAACTTATCATGCAAAGTCCCACCAAAACCCTGTTCCTTGAAACCGGATACTAGCTTGTCTGGAACAAGCCGACTACGGTTCACTGGAATGCCAGCGGCGATCGCCATTTGGGACACTACAACCTCAGTTGCATCCTCCACACGGCTACCTATTTTGAAAAGGAACCGCTTCCCGTTGGGGGCTTTGACAAAAAATGAGGGGTTTATTCCAGGTGCGTGACGCTTATTTGCCTTGTCATCTCGCTCCAGCAATTTGAACTCTTGCTGAGGGACAAAGGCACTGCGAATTTCTTTGCGAAATTGATTCTCAGCCTGCTTTGCCTTGCCAACGCGACACTCTTCCCCTTGGCTCATCCAGCCCTTGCCGCAGGGCACACCATCAGCATCGAGGCGGCTGCCAAGCTGCTGAAGCAGGCGATCGCCAGCCTCAATGTACTCCTCGATGTCATCGGCATCGGTGCGCTCATCCTCCTCGACCTCACGGTTCACTTCATCACGGCCCGCCAGCTCACCCAGCGACATCATTAGCGCCAAATTCTCGGCAAACTCATCCGGGTTTAACTGCCCAAATAGCTCAGGCAGGCGATCGCGAATCCCCTCCAGTGACCCACCTTGACCCTGTTGTAGCCCTAACCAGTCCCTAACCTGACCCACCCATGACCCAACTGTAGCCCTGGAGCTGGCGATCGCCTTGTCGGTGATGAAGTCGGCTAAGTCTTTGGCATCGAGGGGAGATGAGGGGTTAGACTCCTCAATGATTTTGGCATTGACGTAGGAGTGCAGGTAGGCAGGCAATGCTTCTAGTAGCTGCTGGCTGGTCATCCCAGGCTGGCGATAGCGCTCAACGGTTTCTGAAATTTGCTCACCTGGATCTGGAGCGTACACCAGTGCCTCACCATCAACAGTGACGGTGGTTAGAAGTTCCTGGACATAGTAGATTCCAACTTTCATGACTGAACCAACTGCTTGACACTACGATTTTGGGATTCCCGCATTTGCTTGACCACCTTCATCCGTTTTCTGAAGCCTGTAAGCGCTGTTCTAAATGCTTTCGGGTTAGAACTTAGCGCGGCTCTGATTCCGGCTTCTGCCTGCTTCTGCTGAGCGATGAAAAAGTCTAATTCCTGATCATCAAACTTGAGCGTATCAATGTTGCCGTATCTGATGAAGGAATTGCTACTCGGCATTTTGGTGGAAGGAGGAACCATGTGCATATTGGTTTTTTTGATGCCTCCAGGCAATTCTTGGGAGAATGTGACGAACCCTGAATCAGCCCCAGCATCATGAAAAGTGAGGGCATTATCAATTAATTTAAGTTCACCATCAGTAGTTCTGTACAGGTTCATGGTGTGCCGGTCGGCGATGTTGTTGAGGTAGTCGTACATCACCAGTTTCTTAAGCACTTTCGGCTCAATAGACTGAATAACTTCCTTGGCGTAGCTATTGCTATCCACTTTTGCTTGCTTAATTTGTAGCTGCAAATTCTCCTGTAGCTGCGAAGTTTCAATACGCTTAACCCGAAAATCTCCAGAAGATAGCTCTCCTGATTTGTATTGTGCTTTGAGTTGATTTTGCTGCGCCTCAACCTGCTCAAGATTCACTCTTAAAGCCGCAATTCGTTTGATATTTTCAGCAGAACCTAGACCAACTGGAGAGCCTTCCAAAAATGGGGATGCAACATGGTCTACACCACCAACTTTCATAACTTTTGCAGGCAGTACATAACTTTCTAGTCCGTAAGCCTGAGCCACATTGTAGGAGGCAGCTTCACGGTAGGAAAGTTCAGCGGGTTGCTTCTTGACAAAGTATTTGCGATCGCCAACTTGCGCGGTGAACAAGTCGTACCCTGACGGTGTTGCATCAGAGTGGTTTAAAGGTTTTAGATTGCTCTCAATTTCCTGATTGCTAGGAAATGCGTAGGCTGAACCCTTAAATTGCTCGGTCGTTGCCTCTTCCCCTTTAGCCTGACTCTGGGCGATCGCCATCCCACCACCAATGACGCTAGCCGCCGCAACTCCTGCGCCAACTGTAGCAATGACTTTCCCGTTGTTTGACTCTGCCTGTGATTTGGAATGAGCGATTACTGCTCCTGCGCCAATAGCGGCGATCGCCGCTCCCGCTGCCCCTGCTGCCCAGGCTTTATTTGTTGAAGCACTGTTGCCAACCTTTCTACCAGCTCCGCCCGGATTCTTACGCCAGTAACCACCCTCTTTTACCCGTTTGTCATCAACCCAATGATGCCCTGGTTTCGTTTGGGTTTGAGCATCTAAACGGGGAGATCCCTCGTTGTCCTCACGAAAATGCTCTAGTCCAGTAAGCCTTTTCAGCTTGGACACCTTTTTGACAACCGCCATTTGGTCGGGCTGTAACTTCCTCTTAAGGCTCCAACCAATCTTCGCCTCAGTAAGGTCTTGCCCATCGCTGAGATCAACTTTTATGTAGTAATCTACAGAGTCATCGTCAGGTGAGTTTTCTCCAAATTCAAGGGTTTTCTCAATTGAATTGGCTTTTTCAATAGGTGCAACAGACCGCCAAGCGCTCTCATTAATTAGATACTTGAGCGATTCAACGTCTATTTCCTCACCCTCTTTGAAATCCTTGATTTTTCTCGCTTCTATGATAAAGCTTAAAGATGTGTCGTGAGGTTTTGACTGAGGCGATCGCTCTGCTGAACTATATTTTGCAATTCTTTCTTCAGAATAATCGATTCCTTGTTGGCTGTATTTGGCTACTCCTTGGCTGAATTCCATCGCAAATTCCAGCTCTTGATACTTAGGATCGGTTGGCTCTAGCTGGCTCATCTCGGCTTGCAAGCGCTTCACTTCTTTCTCGTAATGCGCCTTCTCTGACTCGAAAACCGCCTTTTCTGCCATAGTCACATCTACAACAGTGGGTTTTTTGAACTGTTTAGGTGTTTCTACAACCCTCGATGGCTCAGGTTTCGGCTGCTCTTTGCCAACCTGGGCGATCGCCGCCCCACCCGCAATTCCAGCCGCCGCAATGCCTGCCCCAACCGCTGCAATTACCTTCTTGGATGGTTTCCCGCTTTGCTCCCCTGCCTGTGACTTGGCATAGGCAACAGCCCCAGCTCCAACCGCTGCAACCCCGGCGATCGCCGCTCCAGCCGCTATAGCTTTACCAAAATCACCGCCAGATGCACTGCTACCTACCTTTCTGCCAGCTCTGCCCGGATTCTTACGCCAGTAACCACCCTCTTTTACTCGCTTGTCATCAACCCAGTGGTGCCCAGCTCTAGTTTGAGTTTGAGCATCTTGGCGAGAGCGATCGCCCTGCAAATCGACGGTTTCAACTTTTGGAATACCCCGTGAAGTGAGGACGTGGAACGCATCAGGATTTGCTTTTATCTGGTGATGCGACCTTACTTGTCCTTTTTCACAAGCAACAATCATGCACCTTTCATCTACAGGAATGTTCTCATCTACCCATTCCTGAACTGGTTTGCCGCTGACCCCATTGCTAAATTCCCAGTCAGCCCCAGGTTCACCCTGCCCGTGCCCCATTGCAATGTGCTGCACATGAGTTGGAATGCGGTCTTTGGTATCAACCAGGGTTTTCAACAGAATCGACAAAAGCGGATCTTCGAGCTGCCCTTTCTCTACGTTATGAATGGGCTTACCCACAATCTGAGAAGCTTCCTTCACCATTGCCGCGCGTCTCTGTTTGGTGAAGTAGAAGTTACCCTTAAACGCATTTCCAGGGAACCACTTATCTCTAAATGCAGCCCCATCTACAGGCGTTGACTTATCCCAGCCCCTCGGAACTTTGACATCGCCAACAGGCGGATTTTTGCGCCAGTAACCTTTGTTTTTGACATCCTCATCGTCAACCCAGTGGTATCCAGGCTTATGACGGGGACCATGCTTCGCATCTTGGCGCGAGCGATCACCCTGCAAATCGACGGTTTCAACTTTTGGAATACCTCGTGAAGTGAGGACAGGAATCGATTCTGGAGCTTGCCTTGTTTGGTGATGTGTTCTCACCAGCCCATCTTCACAGGCATCAACCATACAGGTTTCACCTTCAGGAATGTTCTCATCCACCCATTCCTGAATTGGTTTGCTCGAAACCCCGTTGCTGAATGACCAATCAACCCCAGGCTTACCCTGCCCGTGACCCATAGCAATGTGCTGCACATGGGGCGGAATCCGGTCTTTGATATCAATCAGAGTTTTCAGCAGAATTGATGCGGTCGGATCTTCAAGCTGCCCTTGCTGTACGTCATAGATGGGCTTACCCACAATCTGAGAAGCTTCCTTCACCATTGCCTCGCGTCTCTGCTTGGTGAAGTAGAAGTTGCCCTTAAACGCATTTCCAGGGAACCACTTATCTCTAAATGCAGCCCCATCTACAGGAGTTGACTTATCCCTCGGAACTTTGACATCGCCAACACGCGGATTTTTGCGCCAGTAACCTTTATTTTTGACATCCTCATCGTCAACCCAATGGTATCCAGGCTTGTGGCGTGGACCATGCTTTGCATCTAAGTGGGTGTGTTCCTCATCACCCCTGCTTTTCCAATTGGAAAATGAGGAATCTTCCCGATCTAGTTCTTCCTCTACATATTCCAGTGGACGAGAAGGACTATGCGCTCTCAGGCTGTTGAAGGGATTTTTTTTTAGCTTTCCTTTGAACCTGCGAGGCGATCGCCTCTCGGGTGGTTCCTCCCCTTCATCCTCATTCTTCATCGTGCAGGCACAGGTATCGTCGCAGTCCTTGCGGTATTTGCCCTGCAACTCAGCCAGCTTGACCTCCTCCACGCCTCCAAACATCTCGCGGGGGATATGCCTCAGATACAGTGCAACAGCCTCCTGAGACGTTCCTACCCCAATCACCAGCTTTGATTCATCCAGCGTGTAATCCCGCTTGAGCTGCCGAATCTTGTACACTCTGGGGCTGCTCAAGTCACGACCTACGTACACATCGACTGACATCCCATCTTCAGCATCCCCGTAGCTGCCAAACAGATTGCCGTAACCTGCAAACATCGGGTACCCGTTGCGAAACTCACCCGATTCATGAGTGACCCCAATCCGTAAGCCCTGCCACTTCAGCACATATTTAGCTTTATCAGATGAGTCTTTACGCCCTGCGCCAGCGATCGCCAGCACTTTGCCGTTACCATTTTGGGAGTTGATGTCATTCGTGGGGACATCGGAGGGAGCGGCGGCACCGTTCCCTCCTTCTGCGTCGGGGAGCTGCGGCTCATCGCCGAAGTTGCCGTAATCATCAAAAGCTTCAAGACTGGCTTCTTCCTCAGCCTGCTTCTTGTTCCACAGCTTTTCATCTAGCTCAGTCTCAATGCTGTATTCCGACCCAGCAAAGCGGCTCGATCGAATCTCATCGACCAGCAGCACATTCATATCTTTATAGGTGCGGTCGATGTTCGATTGCTTCTCGCGCTTGGTTAGTTTTTCCTCTTCAGTTTCCTCGACCAGCGGTTTGTACTCCAGCCCCCAATCCTCTGGCATCTTGCCTCTGGTCGGACCATCTTGAGCCAGCCAGATCAGATCGAACAAACCCGTTTCCTCTGGCGATCGCAGCTTGGGAGTATAGTCAGCCTCCTGGTAAGCGTTGACCATCTTCGCCCAGACCCGTTCTTCACTATCGCCTGTGCCCTGAGCGGCAAGGCCAACCGGCCCGCGCCCAAAGATGACAGTAACGGGCATTTCCGAAGCACCCACCAGCGGCACCTGAAATTTGTCCAGCAGTTCAGGTAAGCCAGCCATCGAACGGTTGACAGGTTCACATTGCTCGTCTTCAGCATCTTTGACCAACATCTTCAGGTTGCTCTTGGTCTTACGGATCACCCGTAAGCGGTGTTCGAGCTGCCTCAGTGACTGTTCATCACAGCGCTTTAGCATTTCGCTCAAACCCTTGATGCCATAGACGAACAGGCTAGCTTCCTCTGCCAGATTGGTAATAGCACTGCTGATCTGCTCGTAGCGGCAATAAGTTTCAAACACTGGGTCAAGCGACGATAATCCCCAGCCCTCATTGCGCTCTAGAATGTCGGGCGGCATTTCCACGCCGTCAAACCGGATCACCCTACTGTGATGAATCCTCAGCCCGATTCCCTCTTTCTTATCCTGTTGGGCTAAGTCCTGAAACCTTCGAGCAGAGTGATTTGGCAAAATTAGCTCATACTGTTCTGGCTCTAGCGGATCATCAAACCCTGCTAGATACGGGCGAATTTTGTGGCGGTCAAGCACCACCAGCTTACGAATTCTCTTCAGGCTAGCGGTTCTAAGCGGCTGATCAATTGGTTGCCCATCTTCTGAAATAATGACGATCGCCGCGCCACCATATAGCCGTGCCCAGCGCCCTGCCACCCTAAACTTTTGGCGCACCCCCAGCCGTTGTTCATACTTCTGGAACTCGGTGATGCGCTTGCGATCGCTCGTCTTACCCCCCATCTTGATAGTCAGCCACTCACGGGTAGCTTCATCGGGGTATTTGTTGCAGATATTGCGGCAAATCCACGAACCTTGATACAGGTTCTCCAAATGATATTTGCCCAGCCGTTTGACGCGCCCAACGGTGGTATTAGCGCTCTTGTCGTACTCTGGATCTCCCATGCCAGTGATGGCATTCTCCAGAACGCCATCAAAGCGAAGTTCCTTGTCACTGATGTTTTCGGCTGCGCCCATGCTGCGGTTCCGGGGGGTTCTCTACTGCCCTTCAGAATTCCCAATCCGCAGATCTGGCTAGATTCAGAGGCGATCGCCTCCTAAAATGTGCAAAAAATTAGAGCAGTTGAACGCGATCGCCTCTCATGCCATTAATCAAATGTGAATGTTGCCGCAAGGAATGGGTGACTTACTCCTATCTGCTCGCCCAGTTCATCTACTGCCCAACTTGTCGGATGAATACGTGGCACTACGAATTGCCTCACTTTGAGCGCTTACTCATCACACCTAGCGTTCAACTGGAGCAAGTTGTAGCTCAAATCCAGATGGAGCAAGAATCGTAGGGTTTAGGGCGATCGCCTTCCCGCAAACGGGAAAATGCCAAAGGGAATTCTGAAAAGCAGGATATCTCAGTTTTTCCTTCATTAACCCTATGCCTCTAAACCTGCAAACTTCGCGGGCCAGACAGCAAGTAGTTGAACCTCTAGCGGTTCAATTAATTGCTAATCCGCCCCTTGAAAATGACACGGCTGACACGATTGTGCATCAGGTTGCAACTTCTCCAGTTGCCCCTCCTGCATTCACCGTTGCAGTCAACACAACGAACGATAGCAACATCATCTCCGGAGCTGACCTATCACGGCTGCGCCCTGGTGATGCGATCGCCCATGCCAATATCACTGGCTCGATTACTGCTGTAGATCTGACGGTTACTCCACATCAGGCAACGGTTAGCACCAACGCGACGGCAACCGGGGCGATCGCCGCTCTAAACGTAACGCCGCCCAGCTTCAACCTATCTCTGTACCAAATTGTTGCAACTCACCAAGCGTTTGAAGGTGACTCGGCTGGAACGCTCTACGTCACCCTCGATGTTTATGCAACAGACGGCATCAACGCGGCTGATAGCAATGGCGACGGCAAAGACAATACCGACCTGACCACCAAAACCCAGGTTGGCACTGTCCAGTTTCAGCTTGTGATGGACACCGTTCTTGCTAACGCCCGTGTGCCTCGCACCTAAGCCCTAGCCTCTAACTCCAACTCCGATCATTTGACCTCTAACTCCGATCATTCAGCAGAAATCGAACAATGGCAAAACAGTTATACAAAACAGTTCGCGGCTTGACCGACGCTGTACTCAAAACTCCAGACGGCACCCTATTGGTACTCCCAACTGCCGCTGGTGGTGTGTTCAACCCCGGTATTGAGATTCAGGAAATTGATGCAAGCAGCCGACTAGGTGAGATGGTTCTAGTCGATACCTATGCGATGGCGCGTAAACCTACCATCAAACTCGACTGGAAACAGAAAAACCTGACCCTACTTGCAATGCGTTTGGGTCTGGAATTCCAGCCCACCACAAACGCTAATGCGAAAGTGGTGAACAACGGTTTGCTGATCACCAAAAATGAGTACAGCCCTGCTTCCAATGGCTTTGAAGGTTTCGGTATGGTTGGCGACCAGGAACTAGCTCTGGCTGCTGTACTGGCTGAGAATGACTTACCCAAAAAGCTGACCCGCCAGCCGTTCAACAGTTTTAACCCCGCTATCCCTAACACCTTCGCGCAAGGAGTCAACGGTGGTAGCAAGTGGTCAAACAATTTGATCGGCAAATACGTCGCGTTTGAATTCCCTCAGATTCTAGCTAATGCAATTCAGCTCACTGAAAACTCCTACGCGGATTTCTCAGTCACGATGATGACCATCATGCAAGACCGCAGCATCATGCAGTGGGACTTCCCTTCTGTATCCGTGAAGCTGGATGAAGGCGAAATCAACTTGATTCAGCCTGAAATGTCCCTCACCTTCCGGGTTCAAGATGATGGCTCAACCTGCCTGTCCTACGGCATCACCTACAAAGGCACTGCACAACGCCGCCGCTGCGTATAGGGATGAGCAAAAAATACGAGGAAATAGAATATCCTGATGGTCGGGTAGTTTTCATTGGAAAATTGCCGCGATCTAGATTGGGTGCTTTAGAGGTGATGCTTCACAAAATCCAGCAGCGCTGGCTGGAGTTTCAACGATTTAGCACCCTTTTAATCAAGGATGAACCAAGCTGGGAGATTTTCAAAAATGTCGCAGCTCTATTTCCTCGTTTTGACCGCCCCGGCGAGTGGGGCTTTGATCTTGACTCCCTCAGAAATGATGTTCTGCAACTAGAATCACTGTTCTTATTCCAATCAGAAAATGGGACATATACCGCTTGCAGGCTAATGGCAATGCACGTCTACGAACCATTGCCGCGCCCAGAACCAACTGAGGAGCGATCGCCCATCCAACCGACTGATGACCCTGACATGGACTTACTAGCCAGTCTTTCGGTTGGGTTTGAGAGTGCCCAAGAAGCTTTTAGTATTTACGACCGACTTGACGCTCAATCGATTGACCGATTCCTGTTCATGGTGGGTGAATTGCGCCGTGACCCAGAGGAACGCGAGCAGGAGGAGCTAGCAGAAGACTATGCTGGCTGGAAAGAAGAGAACGGGACTGAATTCAAGCAATCACTCGGCATCAAGTTCGACCTGGCTAGCCTGCCCGATGCCCAGCCCGAACCAGCAGAACCTAACTAATTAGACTGACTACTAGATTGAAAGCATAAGTTGTCCACTGGACAACTTATGCTTTCAAAATGACTTTAGGACAACTTATGCTGTCAGTCACGTCCGGCAGACTGGCGATCGCCCCGATGCTTCGCGTTAAAGCTCTCCCTCGTATGCTCAATTTGCTTCGATAACTCTGCTGGAGTTTGCGGGATTGGGGTATCTAAAGCCTCTGGGATGAGTTCTTTTAAATGTTCTCGATCCTCTGCCGTTAGCTTGCGAGGCACGATTAGATAGGCTGTGCCACTCACAGTTTCAAAGTCAAAGACGTGGTTGCTGTTCTGGTTCATGGCGATCGCTCCATGAGGAGGTTCCCACCAGTAGACTATGGGTTCCCCTTTTAAGTTTTTCCTTTGCTCAAACCTAATTTCGCCGTTCTGCCGCAGTATCCGGCAAGTCAGGCTGACATTTCCGTGACTGGTGTTTAGTGCGGTAGCAATGCCGCTAACAGTAAGTTCTTTGCCTGGGGAACCCATCAAAAGTTCCAAAACTCGCTTATCAATACGTTTCTTAGAAGGGCTTTTTCCTACCTTCTCGCGGATAAACCGCCTTGCCGCAGAGATCGCCTTCTGCGAGTCAAGACGGTTGGGTAACTCAGCTTGCAGCTCATCATTTAGCCAAACTTCAGAAGAAACGTGTCCTTTCTTGCCGCCAAAAACTCGAATCTCATAGCCTTCAAAGGCAACGGTCAGAACCTTTTCAGCACTTTCGGACATGCGATCGCCTAATCCACTACTTACTCTTCTGTGGCAATTGGTATTTTAGCGAACTCCACGAACGTTGGTAGATATAAAACATCTCCCGTGTTGGGGTCGATCAAAGACGGTTTTTGGTACAACTCCTTTGTCAACTTCACATCATGCAAACAGTAAGCTCTAACCATTGCCTTACGCCCATAGAACCAGTCGATTGGCGCATCTTTCCCTGATGCCATTTTGCCGTAGCCTAAGTTTAGTCGAGCCATGTATTCGAGCTTGTACGACCATCCTCTAGGCTTCTCACTTGCCGCCCAAGTATCGGGCAATCCCGCAGCTCTGCGGATTGCCACCACCAAATCATAGGTGGTTTTGATTTTGATGCCGTTTGCTTCACACAACAAGTCATCAAAATAGGCACCGCTGAAGGCGACGATGTTCTCATGATTTCCTACAACCTCCTGAAATAAGTCAAATCCAGGGAGGTGCGGATCATCCTCCCCAAATATGAAGTAGCGATCGCTCTGAAAACTGTAGGCAGCAATGACCGAGATTCCCATGTTCTCGAAGTCTCGCCAATCCCGTGCCCACTTCTGGATCTTGGGATGCCGTTTGGCAAGATATTCATCATGAATAGGATTTTTCATCTCGCAGTCATAAACGAGAGTAGGCGCACCTGGGGAGAAAGACATAGATTGCTCCAAAAAAGTAAATTCTTACTTTTGTAGCTTAGAAAACTCCTCAGCCCAAGGAGTTAGGGCAATCAGTTCCATTAGAAAAGCTGCACACAATTGCCTCTCTTCGGTGAGGCGATCGCGCCTTGCGCTAACAAACATAACTGCATCCAACGGAGCAACCTGTGCTAGATAAGCTGCTTCCAGTGCAGTTGCAGCGCAAACAGAGGCGATCGCCTGCGCTAATTCATGCAGGATATGTTGCTGCTTTGGAGCTGCCAAAAAATCTAATATCTCAGTCACCATCGTTTTGTGCATTCTCAGCTCAACCGACTTCTGCAACCGCTTAAAGTCCTCTTGAGCAATTTGGTCGAAGATACTAAGAGGTGCAATCACAGTTGCCCAATCGCCCTGCTCAAGGCGTTGAATTAGCCCTACTGCGGCTTCATGCAGCGCTTCCCTATCTTTCATCGTGAACAGTTGCACAACTGCTTTAGTGAAGTTGTCAAATGATGCAGTGAAGAGATGTTTCTCAGCCGGAATACTTTGCCAGAAGTGCTGCTGACAAAAGGCGATCGTTTTCAATCCCTCTGCGGTCATGATTTTGCGGTTCGATACCACCTGCCAAAACCAGCGCTGAATTAGTTTTAGACGTTGACCCTTGCCCTTGGCGCTTATGCGCTGCAAATCTTCTGGAGAGTAGCGACTGACCCGCTTTTTGCAGCGCTGTGCAGCCGCTGGATCTTTGCTGGGGAAGTGGCTGAAGTGGGGCTTAACAGCAAATGTTTTTTCGTCTTGCAATTGTGCTTTAAGAAAAACTGCCTCATCGCACTCAAGGCACTTTAACCCTAAATATTTATAATCCTTGTAGTCACACGCAGAAGCGTAAACCCAATCCAAATGTCGCACGGAAAAAGCACGATCCATGAGTCAAATCCTTAGTGTTGACCAAATTATAGAGTTTGTTCGGCCCCATCTGAATGAACTGGAATTAGCGGGTTTTGAACGCCATGCCAAAGGCGACAATCCGGGTTCTGGCGATATAGAGCAGGCTGGCGGCTGGATGCTTTACTGGGGCTTTTCGGACGCAATAGCTCACTGTCGTACTTTCTCCCCACTCGTAGATTCATACTATGAGCGAGGGTACGAACTAGGCGATCGCTTTTTGAACTTAAAGTTGAAGGGTAAAACGATGAGCAATGCACAAGAACCAACAACTGAGCGGCTTGCCAGAGCAATGGAGCAAGCTGACTGCCCGACTGACATGATTGCCCGTGCCAGGGCTGGCTATTACGATGACTACAAATCAGAGCTGGCGATGCCCTGTCAGCAGCTCGTTGCAGACTTGAGGGCGATCGACAAAGATGCGCTAGTTCAGCGGGCCATCGACGGGGAATTTGACGGCACTCCAGCAGAATCAGAAGCTTGGTTTCAGCAGGAGGGGCAATACTTTTTAGTAGATGGGGGGATTTACCCCAAGCAACCCAAACGACCAAAGCCAAAGGGTTTTGGTTAAAACAAGTAGGAATTTTATGACACTAACTCTGGTCGAATTTGCAGAAAAACTGGAGGCGCTAGGAGGAGAGGCTAGAGCGCTGCTAGAGTCCCCTGATCTAGATGCTCACCAGCGGCGGAAAATCACCTTGAGATATGAGACAGAACTCATTCAGACCGCAGCTTGTACAGTCAATGCCCTGATGGATTTGCGGCTACAGCAGGGGGGCGATCGCCAGAAACTAGAGCAAGAAATTTGGCTCGAAATCCAATTGGAAAAAGCGAGGGCTGACGAGAAGTTTGGAGAGCAACCGCGCAAGCTAGATCCGCTGGTGTGGCTGGCTGTGATACTGGAAGAGTTAAGTGAAGTAGGTGAGGAAATCTATGGTTGACTTCTTCTCTGCTGTAAAAGTTTTCCTCCTATTGCTGCCAATTGCATCTATGTGGTGGTTAGAGAGGGTATTCCAGAAGCACCCGCTGCCCAAGCTAGTTAAGACAGGTTGCAGAGTTCAATATCCGCTCTGGTTTCTGCTGGGACTCGACAATATTGTGGAGGTAACTTGGTTGCTGGGGCTTTATGGCTGTGGTTTAGCCCTGTTTGTAATTAGACAATATCGAGGAAATTTAGGGTGAAAAGCTTTGAGCAGTGGTTGAGAGAAAAAGATTATTGGAGAACAGACTTATTTCTGCTGACCTACCCTGATCCGGTTGGGCTTTCAGCGCATTTGGAGAACTGGGAGATTCCCGACATCCGAATTGTGTCGGCTACTCCAGCCGCAGAAGCTACTGATAAAGCTCAGTTTCTATGGTTTTGTGGTGAAGTAACTGATCGCAGAATGAAAGGCTTTCACTTTCATGATGCTGCTCGCTACCTGACAGATTATTTCAAGGACATTCAACTCAAAGCCCTTCTAGTCAATGATGCTAAGGTTTTGAAAATTCAACCCTTGAACTGGATTTGGCATTGCTGCGAGCGTTGCAATGTGGGCATGGTTTTAATTTCACCAGAGCAGGATAAGAAGCGCCTGGTTAAAAAAACCCGTTGGAATTTCATGCCCGATTATATGCTTTCTCCAAGAAGACTAAACCTCAACGGGCAAGAGATCATGTTGGAGGATTATTCAGAGTTTGATTAGCGATCGCCCAACTTCTCAACGAACACGGCAGAGATAGCCAGGTAGAATGCGAATAGACCGAGTGCAGCAAGCATAGGATTGAGGGATACAGGATGCTCCCAGAATTCCCAAACCCTGAAGAGGGCGATCGCCCCACCACTTCCTACCATCACAACGGCGAAGCGGAGGACGTTGACCCATCTGAGGCAGACCAGGCACCTGAAGCCCCTACCCCGGTCTTTCGTGCGAAGGGTGAGCATTCTGAGGTGACTCACCCCCACTTCAATGAGCAGGGCGATCGCCTCATCCCTGTGAAAGAAGCGCCCCTCATTTTTAATGTCACGATTAACATCGCCACTCATCCTGAAGACGACCAGTTGCTAGACCGGGAGCTAGTTCACGGGTTATTTCAAGGGTTTCATGCTGATCTAGACCGACTAGTTGGAGAAACCATCGAACGGTATCAGCAGTTGAAAGCGGCATCACTTCGAGCTGAAGCCCTATCAGAAATGACAGCTAAGCTCCTAGAGCAAGAACAAGAAGTACGAGATAGGATCGAGGGTTCGTAGAGACTCAATCCTCATCATTCAATTCTCTTTGTTCATCCTCAGTCTGAACTAGCCAACTCGCGAAGTGAGCTAGCGCTTCAGCAGCGCCATCAAACCCGTTTTCGCATCCCTTCAAATCTTTAGATGCAACGCACCTGAAACACCAGTTCCAACGCCCATTTGACTGTTCAATTACCAGCTCTGGAAGGTGCTTTAGGACGTAGAACAGAACAACCTCATTGCTGGATTTAATCATTGTCATAGATGCCCCAATTAATCACAAGATTGATATCTTAGGAGTGGCGATCGCTCCTGTAGATGTAGTGTCTTTCCTTAGAGGCGGGTGCGATCGCCACCCTACTCCAGCGAGTCGAGATATTTCTGAAGCTCTGCGATGTCGAAGGTATAGCAGTCCCCTCTCTGTGCTACCAACCGCTGCTTGCTGAAGTCAGCTCTGTTGATAGCCCGCTGAAGATTAGGATCAGAGATATCTTTGGCAGCAACAAACGCCACTGCCCGAACTGAGGCTGTTCCCATTCTTTCCTGCAAGTTAGCGACTAGCGCCTGGGTTGGTTCATCTGGTATGTCGTCAATGAAAATAACTCCCGGCTCTGTGTGCCTCAGCGCAAGTTGAAATGCTGCTATCTGAGTGGGGGATAATGGGCTACTCATGTGTTCGTAATGAATTACGGTACTATGCCGATAATAAGCGAATGGAGTGAGGCGATCGCTAAAACATGACTAGACTAATCACTATAGTTTTGGGAGATGTTTCCGCTTTTTTCTCTCACTTTTTCAGCCAATTCCGCTGGTATCGCAAAATGAGGGGTGGAACCTGGCATTTCGTTCGCATCGACCTCGCTGATCGCCCAGTTTTCTGGACAAACACAAAATGCTATTTACCGGAATCTCACAGCGTTCTGAAAGTGGAAAGGTGGAAGGAGCGATCGCCCAGATGAATGAATCTAACTGCATCGACAGATTGCACAGATATTTGGAAAGTTTGGGCGCACAAGTCAAGATAGACCCCTCATTAGAAGTGGCTGGGCGGATTTTCTATGAGGAAAGGTTGATTCTGATAAATGAACCCTCTGCCCTCTACGCACTCATGACCCTTGCTCATGAAGGTGGGCACTATTTACATTTCCTCAGAAACCCTCTGCTTAAATCCAATAGGAGTGAAGCATTTCGCGAAAAAGCTGCATACCTTTTAGGGTGGTGGCTGTTGGTCAAAGTTGGGGCAGTTTCAGCGGCTCTTGTCAGCAAAGAAAGATGGCGCGAAGATGGGATATCTTCTATCTACCTGGACTGAGCGATCGCCATGACTAACGCGCAAGCTGCAACCTCCATTGATGGAACGCTAGAGCTATTGGGAGACATCTACTATTGCCTGCATTTCTCAAGCAAAGACGGGCGATATTTTATCCCTGATGAGCTTATCGAAAAAGCTCTATATTTCTGCGAACAAAAGCACCTTGACCGAAATTGGCTAATCGGCAACGGGATTGTGGGAAGCCGGGGTAAAGGTTGGGGAGTTCCAGTCACGGGAATCATTGCCCCAGATTCAGGGGTTAAAATCCCCTACAGCGTTGAAGCGGAAGTTGTTGGGGCAATTAGTGAGTTAAAGGTTCAAGGGACGAAAATCTACAAAACCTTAAATGAAGCGTGGCTAGCTCATCAAAGATTTCAGGATTTAGGGTTCATAGTAGGCTATCCTAAGCCCGATATAGGCTCTTTTAGGGATAAAGAGCCGCACTATATTGAGTTTCAGCACTAGAGGCGATCGCCATGACCCCAGAAGAGTTTAAAGCCCTAGAAATCGGAGACATTGTTAAAGGTGTTTTAGATGCAGACACCTATATCGTGACTGGCAACTACGGCAGTCACGTAACCGTTGCAAGGACAATGGATTTGACCAATCCTAGCGAGTGGGAACTAGTACTAAAGGCAACACATGATAAGCCCCAAAAAGCGATCGATCGCCCCGGCGAGTGGACAAAAATCTCAGGATGAGACTAGCCTACGCCTTCCCAATCCAGCTCAGATTATCAGCCGAAGAAATTCCAGTGAAGGTATAAACCAGGGCATCGGCAAAGTCGGGACTCTTCACGCCGCGTTTTGCCATCTCTGGTTTCCCTTCAATCACAATCTGACCTTTATCGTTAAACCTCCACTCCGGCTGACCCAGTTGTGAGATGAGTTCGGTGTGGTTGGGGATGCTGATCAGTTCGCTCAGCGGGTGTTCCTTAATTTTGTTGACGTGTTCGTAAGTTTTCTCGAACCGTCGCCGCATGTTCCACCAGCTCTCAGCCCTCAGATTTTTGAACATATCTTTGGCTTTGCGGTTGTATTCCGAGTAGAATTTCTCGCCCACTCCCGCGCCGCCCATGATGCCTGTAAGGGTAAAGCGCAGATCTTCAGCGCTATTGAGCGTTCCGCCCACTCCAGCACCACACCCGTTCGCATCATAGTTTAGGTGCCGCACTTTTTTGAATTCCAGAATGTTTCTGGCACGGTATGCAGTTTGGGTCGTATTGCCCTCACTCCACGATTCAATGTCTTCGAGCTTCACAACTGGGCCGCGGCGAATAATCAACACGTTCAAGTCGCCGCCCTCATCGGCAATATCTAACCCTGCAACGCGATCGCCAATTGGGTTCAGCTTCAGGTTGATAGCTGCCATAATCCAAGCATTCGGAATCGTGACACCGACCTTAGAAGCGGCATAGTCGATATCAACTTCCTGCGCCAGAACTACGGGGTCGAGCGTATCTTTTTGCTTGATATACCAGGGGTAAATCGCGCCGTTTGGTGCCCCGTGCCCGTTGCCCCGTGCAACAATTTCGCCTTCACTGTTTTTGACATACCAGCCGTTCTTTCTGGGGTCTTCGAGCCAGTGAAATCTAAAGGCTGGTAGTTTGCCGCTGAAGCGCTTTTTGGCAAACACATTCCCGTCACCATTGGGTGTGGAAACGTAGATTCTCACATCCGCGTTGTTGGAAACCGCTGCATCCACATTTTTGGCACGCGCAACAAATGCGAATTCATCCAGGAAGTAAATTCGCGATCGCCCTCCACGGCCCATGTTGTCGCCCGATTCCCCGGTGACAATTGAGCCGTTATCGTTGTTGATAATCTTGAGCAGGTTATCGCTGTAATCTTTGGGGCGTAGCCACAGCGGTAAGGTTTCCAGAAGCTGCCGCATTTTCTGGAAAATCGAATCAGTATCGCCCAGCTTATCTACCAAGTCTTGCTTACGTGACCCGAACGTAACTTTTGAGCCAGGGACAAAGATGAGCTGCCACACCGCGAAGCCAGCGCACAGCCACGTTAGCCCCATGTCGCGAGACTTTTCGACAATGCCGCACTCTTTGCTCTTAATCCGGTCGGTTAGCCAGTAGAGGTAATCTTCCTGCTTCTGGAACAGGTTGAACGGGATTGTGGAAGGCGATCGCCTTGGGTCATACGTCCAACACCAGGTTTTGAGGAAATACGCCGCACTTTTTCGGCATTTCTCAAACTCCGCGCCGCGAAACTCAAGGTCTTTGATTGCCCGATCGAATTGAGCAAATCGGGCTTTAGTTTGCTCAATGAGTTCTTGCTCTGCCTCATCCTCTTCCAGGTAGGCGATCGCCTCGAGCGTTTGTTGAAGTGCTGGGGGGTAAGTTTCGCCCGAATCCTGCTTGGAATCGTGGATTGTGGAACGCGCTTTGTTGACGGTGCGAGCGATCGCCGCATAACTGCCCATCAGCTAGCCTCCGCTGAAGGCATCAGCCGTTGTTGGAATGCATCCCGCAGAGCATCACGGGTTTCATCAATTTTCGTGCCAGCCAATTCCACGACTGAATCAGGAATCCAGCCCGCTTCGACTAGAACCTTGAGGGCTTCCATCTCATCTAGCCGCTTCTCAGTTCGACCGAACCGTGTTTTCTCGTACCAAATGAGAGCAGGAATATTACCGTCGCGAGCTTTCTGGAAAAGGGTCTTAGAAATCTCAGCCTCAGCCTTCGCCTTGCCCCTTTTATAGAGCGTATTTATGTCGGGGTCTTTCAGCCACTTATCGAGGGTGCTAGGGGAGATGCCGATGGTTATGGCAATCTGATCGAGCGTAAGCCCAAACCCTGCTAGTATCTCGATTTGAGCCAGATCGTTAGGCTGGTTATCCTGAAGCCTTTGCTTGAGTGAGGCGATGGACGTAGCGGGTTTTGTCGGGATTGTGGCGGATTGTGGCGGAATAATGTCGGGCTTAATGGCGGATTGTGGCGGGGGGTTGGGCGTAGGCGTGGGTGGGGGTGAATCTACGGAGACAGGGGGGTTTGCAGCTATCCCCTGCTTCCCATCCTGATAGGATTGGCGCACTGAAGGATCAGCCAGCCAGCGCTCAAAAGTTCGCCCAGAAACGCCAAGTTGCTGAGCGATTAATGCTTGAGTTAAACCCTGAGCAGCAAGCCGCTGGATGTGGGTTCTTAGCTCATCAGTAACGGGGATTGCCTTTCGAGCCACACTATCTAAACTCCAACTGGCTCCGGTGCGGGAGCTGCTTCAGTAGGCTGATCTGCTGCCTCTGCCTCTTCAGCCTCCAGTTGTTCCAGCCGTTCTACAGCCAAATCAATCAGCAATCTAACGGCGACGGCAGTATTGCTAATTTGGAGCTTTTCTTTGACGGTGACGATGGTTGAGAAAAAGCGGTTGAAATCGTTGTAGGACGCAGCTAGAGCAGGCTTAAACTTTTTGCGCTCCATCAGCATATCTACGACTGATTTGAGGGCATCTGCATCGTTAGGCAAAAACAATAGATTGACTTCCTGATAGTCAGGGGCTTTGACCGATAACCCTGATAAATCTAGCGGTTCGATGTTGAAATCATCATCAGTTAGCCCAGAGTAGAGCTTTTCGTTGAGGGGCAATCCCTCATACAGTTCGAGCAGGATAGTTGGATCATCCTGCCCGACGATTGAGTTATGACTGAGCTGAAGTGAAACTAACTCCTCTTCCGTTAAAGGCGTGAGGATTTCCATCACATCAATTTCATCCAGCCCTGCCTTAATTGCCGACTGGACTCGGTGGTTGCCGGAGAGTACCAACAACTCTTCTTCAATGAAGTAGACCAGCGGGACGCTGGTTAGAAGTCCATCTCTCGCTACATTGCCGCTTAGACGCTCCATCTGCCGAGCAGTCATGTAGTGAGCATTGCGGCTCAGAAGCGTTAGTTTACGGGGATCTATTGAGTAAATCTTGCGCTCAAGCTTGCGGGTTATAGGAGGCATGACAGCAGCAGTAAATCATCCCTCCTAGAGTTCCCTTTGGCTTCTGTGGGGGTGCAAAGGGCTGATTCTGCAAGGGATGTACGCAATTACCGCACACTATTCGACTAGTAAAAGGTTTGGAGCGGCTAGGGGTTTGAATCCCGCTACTGGAGGTCCCAGCAGTGCCTCACGGCTCGCCGCATGAATGACCGGAACGCGCCACGTTCCAGCCCAAAAGAAGATAAAACAACTTCGTTATGAATAAAGATGCCCAGTCACAACCTGGAACTAACACCCCCTCTCTGCCTGTTGGTCACAGTTTGACGCAATAAGTAAATTCTGTTAGAATAGTACAGTTGAATGGATGTTGAGTAAGTGCCTCAAGATAATAGCAATCGGTTCACGATCCCACTCCCGCAAGCGTTGTGGGATGACCTGGAACGCCATAGGTTAGCGGGGGAGAAGGATGCAGCCCTATGCAATCGGCTGCTATCGCGTTTGGCTGAAGTGCGGGGGAAGCGCAAAGCGCCGAAGCAGCCACCCCGATTTGAAGACAATGCCCCAAACGTGAAATCGGTCATGTTTCGGGCTAGGAAGGACGTTTTAGCCTTCATTACTCAGTTTGCTGAGGAACGGCAGATTGAGAGCAAAAAGGCGCTGATTGCATTCCTGCTGACCTGGGCTTGCCAGTTGCCCGTAGCAAAGCCCCTGACCAGCGCTCAGGAGGTTTATGCATTCCTGCTGGAGGAATGGGAGGACGCGGGGCTAATCCCTGCTAAACCAGCCGTAGAGCAGCTTAAACAATACTGCTCATTTGCCAACCTGAACGAGTGGATGTTGGGGCTAGAAGATGAGGGGTTATTGCTGTTGCGCCGCCCCAGCCCTAATCTACCTTCTGAAAGCGTCACGTTCAAAAGGTTTGAGGACGGCAAAAGAAAGTCGATTCAGGTGACGCACATTGAGCTATTGCACGGACTGGAAACGATAAATGTAGGAGAGCTGCGAGGGCTGCACGTAAGGCTAGATACTCCTGTGCCTGTGCAGGCTGCGACCAATGAAGACTTCCTCGAAAGCTGGATAGAGTCGAAGGAGATCACGGCAAAACAGCAGTATCTAAGCTATGCCAAAGACTTTATCGGGTTCCTAGATAGACCGCTATCGGGGGCAATGATCACAAATGAGGACTTGGAGGGCTATTTAGAAGCCCTCAGAGCGCGTGAACTTGCTCCTACCACCGTGACCTATGCTCATGCGGTAATTCGTTCTCTGCTGCGGTTTGGGGCTGAGCAGGAAGCTTTTGAGGTAGACATAGACTTTGGCGATAGCCCTTCAGCAGAGCGGGAGGCGCTGATCAAACTGCGCTCAAAACTGAGTGCAGGTAACATGCTGGTTGTTTTGATGGACAGCCTGAAGATTGGGTATCTGGTAAACGAGAAAATAGCTGCTGATTTTCCAATTAGAAAATCAGTAATGCTTGACACTCAAAACTTGATTCAGCCTAAGTTCTACAAAGAGTTGCGAGATGCTTGCTATGAAATGAAGTCATCTAAACTGGACGCGATTCTAGTCAAGCTGCGGGACAAAGAACACACGCAGGTTTACTTGATCGCTGCCAAAATTGTGGATGTGCGTGGACTCAACATCACCCCCTGACCTATGGCGCAGCGCTGGCAAAGAAATCAGAAAATCAGACGAAACCCCAAAAAACTTTCGCTACCGTCGGCGCGATCGCAACCTCAAAACTCACCTCCCAAATTGGTTCTATCTGGGCTAGCTAAAGCCCTAATGGGGATTGATTTAGCCCGATTGGAACCCGAAGAGGGTTGGCTATCTGAACTTAGAGCGTTTGTGCAGCGACCGAGCGGCCCACCACAACCTGATTGCATTATTGTGCCTCGCCGCTATTATCATCCTGGGTTCACTATTCCTTCGGACCGTCGGCGATCGCCCAATCCTTTGCATGTGGGGTGTTCGTGTGGTCAATTCTCCATTCAGCGGCGGCGATCGCCCAATCCTCCAAACACTATGCCTATTCGACCTTGGGAAGCGACTCAGATTAGAACCTGGATGTTTTTGATGATGTACAGCCAGGTTGGACATCATCCGATTAGTCGCCGACAGATTGGGCGGTGCCTGGAGGCACGGCTGTGCGGGATGGAGGTGAGGGATGTTGAAGATGTTGAGGTTGAACGCGGGAGCGAGGGGTTTTTGCAAATTCGGGTAGGGGTGGGGCAAGACAGCAACCTACGTGAATTGGTGCGGGAGTTGGGTATCCCCTACCAGGTGGCCCGTAGGAATGGGCTATATGTTTATTCCTTTTGTGGGGCACAACGCAACTTTGATCTGACCCAGTTGCAGGCAGAGCCGCAAATCGTGCAGCACGTAATCGAAGTTTTTGACGAGGTACGCGGTTTTGATCGGGAAACGCTTCGCGCCACTAACCGCTATCAGATAAGGCTGAGTGAGCGGGATAGATCTGAGCTTTACGGCAGACTTCAGGAGATGGGGCAAGTGCGATCGCCCCAGCGTTGGGATCTAATATTTGATGCTCCAGCCAGGGGCAGCAATGTTTTGCCTGGTCGTCCCATGCTGGTGTTGGAGGGGCGTACATTCAACGATTTCACTCATTGCCAGGTTCGCTATAACGGTCGGGCGTTAGAGATTGAGCTGGATTATTCCAGGCAGTATCCGCGTGACTACATGGAGAGCAGGATGCTGGAGAAATTTCAGCGATTTGACCGAGGCGATCGCATCACTTACCGCTATCGGGCAATGCTCAGAAGCGTTGGGGAAAGCATGGAAGGAGAGTTGCCGCGCATAATCTCAATCGAGTTTGAGGTAAGCACCTACCTCAATCCGCCCATTCAGGATGCGGCTTTCGCGGAATGCTTTCATCTGGAATGGGATGAGACGGCAAGAGTCCACCCGCTGGAGCAAATTGAGCGGATTGAAGCGCTCAAAGCAGCTTTGTGGCGGCCGCTCATTTCAGAGCAAAAAGCGTCGAACCCCTTGGGCGGCAAGGAAACTGAGGCAATATCAATCGAATTAGGGCAGATTGCAGCATCCTGCATTTCTGGATCGACCGACCTACATAGGTTCAGAGAACTGGCGATGAAACTGCTGTTCCGCTCGGAAAATAGCGCGATTAGAATCAGTGCGAGAAACCTGTTGAACTACGTCAACACTTCTCATGCGCTAACCCCACCTCAGTATCGGCTGCTCATTCGCCGAAGCAGGGTTGAAAAATTGGCTGGCTCAAGGCTAGTGCAAATTGAAAATTATCTAGAATCGATGGAGTTTATTCAGAGCTTCCTGATTACCTGCGGTGTCACAATTCACGATGCAAGTTAGTCCGATGTTGCCGACGGTGCGATCGCCCATCTCGATCAACCTGCACTCTGAACCGGAAGATGTAGTTGGGCTACTGTGGGCAGCGCTGCACAAAATTTATGAAGACTCCTACGGGCTGGAAGTCCCTGACACTGTGCTGCTCACGCCCAGTTCGCTGAAATGGATGGATGAATGTGCAGTCTTCCCAGGCAAAAAAGAGTTGGGGGTTTCGCTCGCGCGAGGGCTGTATGAACTGCATCCATCAGTGCAATTGCTCGCCTCATCTCCACTATTAGAGCGTGCTGGCTCTCGCGAAAATGATGTGCTGATCGTCTACAACTCAAGGCGTGAACGGATGAAAGACCCAACTAAATTGGAGTGGTTATTTGACGGGGTTTTGTATGCCCCAAAGTCAGCGCTAGTTGTAGAGTTATGGCAACAGGATGCTAAATTCCCATTCTCATGAAAATTGCATTTAGAATTTTGCTGCCATTGCTGGTTGGCTGGTCGATTGGTACTGTGCTGTCCCAGGGCCCAACTTGGATGTTTTGGGTAGTTATATCAGGCGGCTTCGCCTATGCAATCCACACATTCCTGTGGTTGCGTAAAACTGAAGCCGACTATGAAGCCAGTCGGCAGCGGCTAGAGGAACTGCTTCGCGGCGGCCCGCAAATGGAGAAGGCTATAGACCTCTCGACTATTCGAGGTTTGGTAGTGCCGATGCCTCAATCTGAGGTTGATGGGCTGATGGCAGAAGCTGAGGCGATCGCTTCCACCAATCCCAACGCCGAGACGGATGAAGAGGCAATCCATCGGCTGATGCAAATTGCTTCAGCATTTGCACTGCGAGCGAGTGATTCTTCAGTCGTAAAATTTGGGCTAAAGTTGGGGCTAACAGTTGGACGGCTACAAATGCTTACCCCAGCAGAGTTAAAGCGACTCAGGGAGGAATCCAATGACTGAACCAAAAACCCGTCGTCAATCCCGACGAACAGCAAAAGCTGCTGATGCCACGCTGACCTTTGAAGAATTGGTGTCACAACTTCGCGCCGAAGGGACACTTAAGACAGGGACAGACATTCAGCTTGACGGCGAAGTGGTGGCAACGGTTGTAGAAAATGCAAAACCGGGACGCTCATCGCGCATCACCAAAACGATGGAGCCGGAGCGGTTTGCATCAGAGTTGCGATCGCTTCTAATTCAACTTCGGCAAGGGCTGCTCGATGCGGTCTTTGTTGATGAGTTTTGCTTTGTTGCGGATGAAGACGATGGGCATGAACAAGCCAGTTGAGAAGATGACCTACCAGGAGCTCGCCGACTGGATTGTAACGACTTGTCTAATATTCGGAGCGCAGGTTTCAACTGCCCACAAAGTTGCAGCAGCTTTTGTAGAGGGGCTGGAGTCGCAGGCGAAGCGCCCTCATTCAGGCTGAGAATCTTTTCCTAGTGGAAGTTCCTCAACACCTTCCACTAGGAAAATATCGGAATCGGGCAGGCGATCGCCCTCCTGCTGCAGGCCCATCTCTTCATGGAACTGCTTGCAGGCGTTGCAATATCTGTTTTGGATATCGCCCCAGTTGTAGCTGGTTCTGCGGCATTGTGGGCAAGTGATGCTGGGGAACCTTGGATCTGGCGGCTTGTAGGCATCGGCAGGCATTAGGGTTTGTCCTCCAAAAATTTAGCAGCTGCTAAATTTTTGTGAATCCGGCGTTCCTTGAACCAGCTTATCCAGTGCCCCAAAAGCGCCACGATGAGGATAGTAGCCGCCACTTTCTCAATAGTGGGCGGTAATTCCTCTGGAAAGACGAGCGAGGCGATCGCGATCGCAATTAGGCAAATCGAATCAAAAATTTGCCATGCCCTAAGCGCGTTCATACTTGCCTTCATGGTCAGTAGGAAACCGTTGCTCAACTTCGCTGATGACTACTTCGTATGGGCGAACTAAGCTTAGCGGGAAGGGATTTTTCTTCTTTTTCATAACCAAGATAGTTCCTCCCTCCATCCTTTCTCTTTGAAAATAAACAGCTTCGGCGATCGCTCGGCGCTGTGCCGCTTCGACTGATATCCCTTGAGAATCGGCAAGCCACTGAACCAACTCTTCAGGTTTGCCTGAAAAATCATCCCAACTTATATCTCTATCTCTCATTGGTACTCCTGAAATTCAGTAGGTAATGCCGTGATACTTGGGTTCTAATCGAACGTTTTCGCGTTCCAGTTGATCACTGACCCCATCTTTCGCTTGCTGAAGTGAGGGAGAAATTGGAGGCAAGAACCGCTCGACGTTGTGAATCATCATCGGTACCATTGGCTTTGGCGGGTAGACAAGGATTGAAGCCTTATAGCATTTGTAGGTTGCATTTCGAGGGTACATTACCACAATTACTACGGACGTTTCAGGCTCGTAGGTTTTCAGGTAGTGTTCTACTTTAGAACCTGGGTCTTGGTAGTCATAAATGATGGCTGGCACCTGATCTTCTGTGAGATATCGGGCTGTCCAATCTTCGCCCTCTTTGAGAACCAAAACAACCCCTTTCTTTTGGAGTGCAACGTAACCCGCTAATCCAATTGGAATCAGCAGCTTGCCATTGTCATCAATAAATCGCTCTATTCTCGATCTGCTGTCAGGCGTTTGGTACGCATCGATTTGCTTTTCATTAATCCCTCCAAGCGCTTCGATCAAATCGGATGGAGTGTTGAAGAATTCAGATTCCCTGGGCTTGATCGATGCCCACTGCTGCGCTAGAAATTCTTCCTCAAATTCATCCAAGTGCCAGTTCAACACAGTGAGCGGCAGATGCACAAACACCGTGATTAATTGCCTTCTGGGATTTTGCTTTTTGCAGGCTTGAATCAACTCTTTCGGGCACCCGAATTCACCCAGCTCCTTCTTCAGGTTGCGGCTGGGAATTTCATGGGCGATCGCGTTAACCTCATCCGGGTTAACGGGGTCGGTGTGAATCAGGAAGTAGAGCGCAATTGTCTGCACACCCGTATCCTTCCAGGTTCCATAGCAACTTGCCGCAGACTTTTCCTTGTTCTCTCGCAGCAGAATTTGCTCCATTCGGGGAATGACTTTCGAGTGCCACACCGCGAAAGCTTCTTTAGAAATCGTTGCCTCCCAGCGTTTGCGTTCCTCTTTCCAATTGGAACGCCCCTTGATCTGCTCGGTAATTGATGGTTGTACCATACTGACTAACAAACACGGCTTTCCAACAGATGATAGCGCTCACAGATCAGGTGGGGGCGATCGCCTCTTAGCTAGGAAGTGGAATGCTGATCAATTGCGCGGCTGATTGCTTCGCCCGTTTACCCCGCCGATCGTATTTGGCGGTTGTGTCCACTTGGGCGTGACCGAGAATTTGGCTAGTGGTAGCCAAGTCCACGCCTGCATCGAGCAGGTTGCCTGCGGCCGTTCGGCGAAAATCGTGCGGTGAACAGCGCTCCATTGTGGCGGATGGCATCAAGTTGACCCGACCGACGCGGCGGCTCAGAATTTCGTAGATTGCCTGGGCACTCATGCGACGGTAGAGAATATTGTCGCCGCGCGAGATTGGGCAGAAGAGTGCGCCTGGTTCGTGCGAGCGAACATCAAGCCATCGGTTGATGGCGGCGATCGCATCAGGAGGCAAATAAACTTCGCGGGTCTTACCGCCTTTTCCTTTGCGAATGTTTAAAGCGCCGGTGCTGGGTGTGAAGTCCTCAACGTTCAAGCCAACGACTTCACTGCGGCGCGGGCCACCCCCATACATGAGGGCAAGAATTGCCGTGTCGCGAATTCCAGCGGGCCGCGCATCTTCCCCGCACACTTTAAACAGATTGGTTGCTTCATTGGGGCTAATCTCTCGCCCCGCCAATTCACCCGAATCCACTTTGGCGCACGGCACGTCAGCGGCGCGGTGATATTCTTCGACGCTCATCAGTCCCAGCCGCCAGCATTCCTCTAAAACTCTGCGGAAAGCTGCGCGAATTTTGTTGTAAGTTCGCGGCTTATAGCGGCTTCGCAGCTTCGCGAAGATTTTAACGCTGTGGTGGTAGCTCAGTCGATGCCACTCGAATTGATGAGCATCAATCAATCCGTCACTGACCAGACCCGCCACAACATTGAGGCATCCCAAAACTGAGCGAACCGAGCCGGGGGATAGCTTTTCGAGATAAACCTCAACGGGGTTGAGATTTTGGGAAAGTTCTTGGAAATTGTCAGCCAAAAACCCGCTGGAGGGGATTTGGCTGATCTGGGAATTCACGACTGTAATTTGAGACATTTTTGTGACCTAATTCAGAAGTAACTTTCGAGAAGCCTTATTCTCATAAGTAACTTTTTAGTAATCAAAAAACTTTTCGCGCAATACATGATTACGCGATCTGTTTTACGCTATCTATCTTCAAAATTCCCGAATGGCGATCGCCCAGTTCAATCGCTCAGGCACCCTACCCGTATCTGACTTGTCATCTAATCTCTGCTAGCCTATGTCGATTGTAACCCGCATTCAGCCGTAATTCCTGGAAACTTACTAAACCTGCTTCGGTTTTTGCATTTGACTTCATATCTAATGTGTGGTATAATAGTACTACGTTCACTAAGTTGTAGTTATGCCGAAAACCAAAGTTCAAGAGCGGGTTTCAATCCCGCAGGGCGTAGCTCCGGTTGTCAGTCAGCTAATTCAAAATCGCCGGGAAAGTGGGGAAACTGCTGTTCCCGGTGTCAGAAATAGACGGCGCAATCTGGAGATGTTCAGGAATACCGCAATCTACCTATTGCGGATTGGAATCAGTGTAGGAACTCGTTCTGTCTCTCTGAAATACAGGGAGATGGGATTACCGGAAGAGATTGTTAATGCGCTGGAGGAAACGAGAGTTTCACAGCCAACGTTGACTATCTTTCGGACTCTGGAGAAGAGTGCGAACAAGTTAGAGGGGTTAAAGAAAAAACTTCAAAGGCGCTACATGATTTATTCGGAACCGTATTGGTTCATCAGTGAGCGCGATATCGAGGCAGTGCGAGAGCTGGTAAACGAAATGCACCAAGAATGCAGTCGTCTCAAGGCAGAAACGCTCGATGCCTATGACGAGAATTTTGAGCAGTACCTCGCTGAGGTGGCTAGCATTCTCTACGCTGCTCAGCGTTCCGAACTTCAGCGCTCTCAGGAAGTTGAAGCCGCACGACAAAAAGACTCAACAATTGAGCCTTTTTTCGTGCGAATGACTGAAGAAAAAATTCAGAGCATTTTACCCATCTACGCCGAGAAGTTTCCGACCCGTGAAAAAGTTGAAAAGAGTTTCAAAGTTACAGAAGACTGGGGCGGCAGAGTGCCCAGTCTGGTTG
The DNA here is from genome assembly GCF_014695875.1 of Leptolyngbya sp. FACHB-541. Lineage (NCBI taxonomy): Bacteria > Bacillati > Cyanobacteriota > Cyanophyceae > Leptolyngbyales > Leptolyngbyaceae > Leptolyngbya > Leptolyngbya sp. FACHB-541. The sequence goes on from NZ_JACJPC010000015.1 coordinate 68,817, forward strand.
AACAATCCAAGGAAGATGCAGACCTGGCGGAAGCGATCGCGCGGCAGGCGGAAGCTAAAATTCGCCAAGCTGAATCTGAGCAAGCCCAGCAGTTCCATCAGGAATGGGTGAAGGGCGTTCACGAAGCATTCCAGGAAGGTTTAACAACCGTCAAGGAAGAAGTGATTGGAATTGTGGCTGAGAACCTGAACACTTTAGAGAAAATGCAGGTTCAAGATGTGCAGGCTCACACCAAGAAGAGAATCCGGGAGAACTTAGAGCGTTTAGAGACGCTGATGGGCTTTGACGGTTCTTTGGAAGATTTGGTGAATGAGCTGCGAGATACCCAGTTTACCGCTGCAAGGCAGAGCGGAACTGTGGTACTCAGCCAAAAGCTTGTTGAGCTGCGAAAGCAGCTTGACGAGGTTCGAGGTGTGAGCGGCGCAATGGGGCATCGTTCCCGTGCCGCTCAAGGGATGTTGTTTTAACTGTTCACTCAAGGAGAGTTATGTCACACTTTTCGAGGCTTAGAAGCCAGTTAGTTGACCGGGAAATTCTGATAGCAACGCTTCGGGAGATGGGGCTAGACCCCCAGGTTGCTGAAGCTGGGAAGACGATCGAAGTTTGCGATTATGACGGGCGTAGCAATTATGTTGATATTGCTGTTTCTCGCCATAGCTGGGGTGGGCGCAGTGACATTGGGTTTAAGTTCAACCCCAAAAACAATTCCTATGAGGTGGTTGCAGACCTCTGGGATGTGGAGAGCTGCCGCAAAGGATTGATTGCTTGGGGACGCGAGGGAGTTGGCGGGGATGTGATGGTGCAATATGCCCGTACAACAAACCTTAGAATCCTTCAGGCAAAGGGGTTCAAGGTTGACTCCGAGCAAGTTATAGACGGTCAACTGACCATCAAAATGGTGCGAACAGCTCAACGCACGACTGCACAAACTAAGACCGCCACACGTTCAACTGCAACCCGCCACAACCAAGTAAGGAGATAACCCCATGAAAGAAATAATCACGATTCGCATTGACCTAACGACCGCCCAAACAACCCTTAACCTGGATGGGTTTGAAGGTGATGCCTGTTTGTCTGCTGTGGCAGAAATTAAAGAGGCAATGGGGGGCGAGGAAGAGTTCACTCCCAAACCTGAATTGCGCCGCAATCAGACTCACGTACAGAACCAGAAACACAACCGCATCGGCGGCTAATCGTTCGCTCCTCACACGTTCATTTTCAAATCGTTCAAATCCGTTCACTAGGAGAAATTCATGGTTTGGCTAGATAGAATGCGGAACAAGTTCCGTGCAAATGTTGGTATCGTGTCCCTCGACTCCCCCAGCTCTGAAGTTGAGGACATCGTAGATGCGATCGCCCGTAATGTGGCACTCCCGCTAGAGCTTCAAAACTCTATCTTTTTGTGGGACTTTGCCAAAGGGTTTCGTAAGGTAATCCCAGTCGGAAATTCAGGGATTGAGTTTGAGGAGGTAGAAGAGTTCGAGGGGTGCTTAGACCCCGTTCCAGCGCTGGACAAGATGGATAAATACCCACATTCAGGGCTGTTTATCTTCAGAGACATTCACCCCTTTTTGATGGGCGATCGCGCTGAGTTAGTAGTGATTAGCGCTGTCAAAAACCTCTCGCGCGACTTGCCCAATTCTGGGGTAATGATTGAAGAGGGAGGCGAAAGAACCTGGACACCATTCACCAAAAGGATGGTGATTTTGGGGCAAGATATGAGCTTCCCTAACGACTTCTTTAATGTTGTTCATCACCTCCACTACAGCCCACCTGAGCAACGGGAACTGGAAGAGATAACTAATCTAATGCTCGATGAATTCAACAGGAAAACTGTTGAAGCGTATGGCAGAGAGCTGGAGATAAACCTCTCCCAGTCTGAGCGGCAACGGCTGCACAGAGCCGCGTTATCGCTCACCAAAAACGAGTATCAGACTGCCTTGCAGGAGGCAGTGATTACCTATGGGGCGATTGACTCCAGGACAATTGATTTCATCAATGCTTGGAAGATTGAGAAACTGCTCGTTTACAACGTTGAATTCTCAGCCCCTCCAGAAGTGCCTGTGGGAGGCTTCGACCTGTTAGACGCATGGATAGAAGAACGGGTTGGACTATTCCATACCCAGCTTGAAGCCAAAGGCGCAGGGGTGAATCTGCCACCACCAAAAGGCATTCTACTGGTTGGGCCTCCTGGTACAGGTAAATCGCTTTGTGCCAAGAGCATCGGGCAGCGGCTAGGGCTTCCCATCGTCCGAATAGATATCGGCGGATTGTTTGACAGTTTAGTTGGTGAGACTGGCAAGAAGCTGCGGCAAATGCTGCGGATTGCGGAGACAATTTCGCCCTGTGTGTTGTGGCTTGATGAAGTAGACAAAGCGCTAGCGGGTGCCAGCGGGCCCGTCACCGATGGGGGCACAGCCAAAGATGTGTTGGGTACGCTCTTGACCTGGATGGCTGACAGAAAGGCCCCTGTGTTTGTGGTAGCAACCGCTAACCGGATTGATGGATTACCGAGTGAATTCAGCCGCTCTGGACGATTCAATGCTGTGTTCAAACTGGATGTGCCTACCTCTAAGGAACGGGCGCAAATCCTGGACATTCACCTGGGCAAATATGAGCTAAGACTACCCGATACTGGGCTGGTCGAGCTAGTTAGAAGCACAAAAGATTGGGTTGGCGCAGAACTCGCCGACATGGTTGAAGAAGCAGTGGTGACGGCGCAAAGCCGCTGCATTAAGGCTAGTTTGCCGTTCGCGGTTGAACTCCAGGACTTCAAAAAAGTGCTAGAGCGCATGGTGCCACAGGCTCAACAGAGTCCTGAAGCATTCCAGGAATACCGTGAGCATGTGAAGAATTTCAGACCCGCTTCAACTCCTGAAGAGGAAGTGGAGAAGAAAACCGTAGCCCGTACAACGACGCGCAACATTAAACTGTAACGCCAACTGTGGGCGATCGCTTCTCAACTGAGGCGATCGCCCTTCTTTTGCTAAACAAACTGAGGTAATTTATGCCGTCCATTCCAGAATCGCCAATAAAGTTTGAAATGTCGTCAAACCTATTCTTGTATCAAGTTGAGAGAGAAGGTTTAAGAGATGCCTCTGGAAGTTATTACAAGATTCTTGATTCAGATGTAGAGCCAGGGGATAAAGTTCTCCACAAATGGATTTTTGTCGTGGATACAGGCTACATCATTCAAGGTGATGGGGCACCGCTCATAACTGGCAAAATTGCCACTTTGGGCAGTAGAAAACACTTGACTATCACCGGGGTCGAAGAAGAATTTTCATTTGCAGATTCAGTGCGAATGTTCCTCAATAAAAAAGACTCGGAAACCTTTACGACTTGTGCCGTGCATGATGGGGAACCTATTCGTATTTATCTTGCATGGAGTAGGTCGTCAGGCTGGGAACTGACGACAAAAAAACAGTATGACGCTTGTTATGGGCTGGGGCCTCAATTTCAGTAAGGGGCGATCGCCCTTCTTTCGCAAGCTGCACAACTATCCAACTAAAACCATGACTCAAGCAGAAAATTTGCACGTTCTAGAGCTGGCTGAACAAGCAAAACAGCTAGGGCTATTGCTCGATTATGAATTCAAACCCAAAAGCGAAATGCTTACCTTGACCTGGAAAGACCCAGAGTTGCCCGACCCTTCATGTCTGCATGGGGCTGCAACCCACGCAGGCATGAGTTCCTTTCTTGAAAACATAATGTTGGGCGCGAGAATTGCAACAGCTAAAGGAGATGCGGCATGAGCTTAATTTTAGACCCGGATAAGTCCTACACTTTCCGTAGCTATTTTGAACTTCCCTTTGCTCAGGAAGACATCCTGGCTGAGTTTGGAGTTGGACTTGAGCGGCGATCGCTCTCATTTGATGCCCTGCCAACAGACACAAGTTTACTGAGAACAGAGCTAGAGGCAGACCTGGGATTAGTAGATCTGGAGAGTGAGGCGGCGCGGCGTGAAATCCTGATTGCCCCTGTGCTAACTAGCCTGTGTCGGCAAGTGCAGGCAAGGCTCAAGATTGAATATCCTGTAGCGGTAAACGAGCAGCTAAAAGGCAGCTTCGATTACTACGTTCAATCCCGCTCTAATTTGCTGGTAGTGGAAGCCAAAAACTCAGACCTGATGAGGGGTTTCACTCAGCTAGCGGTTGAGTTAATTGCCTTAGACCAATGGGTTAAATCTGCCACGCCTGTTTTGTATGGCGCTGTCACAACGGGGGAAGAGTGGCGATTTGGAATGTTTTATCGGCAGGAGAAGAAGGTTGTGAGGGATATCAATCTTTATCGGGTTCCTGCTGACCTCGATGTTTTGATGGGAATTTTGGTTTCCATTTTGCAAGCACAGTAACTTCTTAGGAGAAAAGTCATAACGACGAATCTTGACGAACTGATGGCGCGACTGGACGATGCGGGACACGTCGGGCTAGGTGGCATGGGTTGCGATCGCTGCAACCGTTAAAGACCTAAATTGAGACTTGAGCTGAAATGAAAACAACAAATCTAGCTAAATCAGTTGAAGTGAATGGTGTTTGCTTCACTCTGAAAGATAATGGGGTGCAACTTTTTTACACCACCACGTCAGACGGGGTGACATACGACATCATCCAAAACTACCGTGAGTCGGTTTGGTGGGTAGCAGCCCACAAAGACGGTGCGGTTAAAACTTTGAATTGCCCTGGCTCGGTCAGCGGTATTCATCCTAACGCTCCTTACAATCTGCCTGGGGTTTTGTATTCAGAAGGTTGTCATTTGCAGCCTGTTGAATACTGGCTTGAAGTTGTAGCTAACTACATTAAGCAGGGAAATAAACCGTTCTCCAGCGCTGCAACCGCTAAATAACCTAATCCTCAGTATCAGCACTTCCAGCAGCTCCTGCGAGCTGCTTTTTTTTGTCTTTCCCCGGCTGCTCATGGCGGTATTTCTCGAACCATTTTTTAAACATCTTCTTAATGGACTGAGTTCGGACCTCAGACACGTACTCACAAATGAAGCCTTCCTCTGGTGACTCGGTTCGGTGGTGGAGTTGGTAGACATCCCGGTACTTCATCGACATGGGACGCGCCCCAGTTCGGGCAGTTGTCCAGACCTCCTTAATCTGAATGAACAATCGCCGCTCCAGGATGTTCACAACTTCCCTGCTGGTAGCGATTGTCGTGACCAGCTTGGCTAGCTTCATTTGGTTGGAGAGAACTACGTCAGTGAGTAGGTAGAGGGCATCCTTCTTCATCTTTTTACTTCTACCGCTGCCCGATAGGATTCTCATGTTGTAGACCAGACAGCCTGCTAGCATCCCATCAATCAGCACGAACACAGTCAGAATGCCGTTGGTGTGCTTAATCGTTTTGGCAAGGTAGATATCCTTGATGAAGTTGGCGTACTTCGCCTCAATGGGCACGATTTCAACCTTGCTGTTAGGCTTCAGCTTGGACATATCGATCGGCTCATACACGAACGCCTCAGACTGCTGGCAGGCTGGAATTAGGTGACGGACGGTAGATTTGGGCGTGAACGCATAGCCATACTGCGGATTTTTGCGCCCTGTCGCAAACTCCAGGATGGGCTTACGGTTCTCAAATGCCTGATCAGACAGGATGAAGTAGGGGATGCCTGCCGCCTCAATTTTGGTAAGGATGCCATCTAGCCGCGACGGGTCATAGGGTTCATAGGTTGGAGCATCCCAAACTACGCATTCATCTAGAAACTCGTACTGTCGTTCATACTCCCCCTTCATCGGCGGGGGGTATGCGATGATGCCACCACCACGGGCGATCGCCTCATCAACGTGAGCTGCCCAGTCGCCGCAGTAGTAGCTATCGATTGAGAAGCCTTCAGCAAAGAGGGTTAGCTTCTCAGCAGCCGAGTCGAGGAAGTTGGCGAAGTGCTGGCAGTAATGTTCAAAGTGCTTCTTGGCAAAGTCATTGTTACCGCAGAAGCGGCTCATCTCCTGCGCGACCAGGACGGCAGCGACCCGAACGGGGAAGGGTTGGTCTTTGAGGTACTGCTCAACGAAGATGAGCCGCCCCTGAAACTTGATTTTGATGGGCTGCTGGAGGACTGCCTGGGCGATGGCAGTCGTGTAGAGGGACACGTCGTTGCTGAGGATAGGGAGCTGGGGGTAGCGGCGGCTGAGTGCCTGCTCAACCTTGAACGACCCGCTACAGCACACATACGCCCTATCCCATTCATCGAACGGGATGACGCGAAAAATCTGCTCAATGCATTTGGTTGGGATGGGACCGAAAAACATAGGGGCTGAACCTCACTCTAGGCTCAAGGTTCCCTTTGCCCGTTAGTGATCCACGCACACGCTGATCCACGCGATCCTATGATCCCGCGCGTGGGCGCGTGGGGCGCATATGTGCGGGAAAAATGCGCGTATACGGGCGCGTGGGTACGCTCACACGGGCGCTTTTGACTATAAGCAATATTTATGATATAATTGTTGACAAATGAGGTGACAGAGTTTACCCTCTTAATCCTTATTCTCAAAAGATGCGTTTTTATTTCGCATCCCTTAGAACCTAGACAATTAAACGGGTATAGGGAACGCAGGAAAATTTTAGACCGTTCGATTTTTTCCCGCCAAAATTCAGAACTTAGCTAGGGCAAAAAGTACGGGGAATTTCAAGCGGTTTATCTTGCTCCGTCAAGTTTCCCAGATTCAAAGCACAAGCTTGTTTTGATTGCTCAGTCAAAGTTCAAACCTTTACCCAGCAAGGATTCTAGGAAATGTGTTGACTTTTCATCTAAAATCCGTTTAGATAGTTGACATGGGGGAACGAGAAACACCTCACACCGAACCTTGAAAACTTAATAACGTATATCGCACGCAGCACAAAACTCCTTCTGTGACGTTTACAGGGATGCTTGGGCTAGGACGCGAAAACCCGCGCTAGTTTAGCGTTTAAGGATTTTTCCCTAGTAGGTTTAGCGTTCTAGGGAAGGTTCGATTCCTTCCCATCCCATCCCCATTTTGGGGAATTAAACCGTTCACTAATTTTCTGGAGTAATCACGATCATGGCAACTGCTAAAACTGCTGCTAAATCTGCTAACACTGCTAACACTGCAACTGTTAAAACTGCTGAAACTAAAGCGGCTAAAACTGCTGAAACTAAAGCGGCTAAAACGGATGCATCTAAGCAGCCTAGCGCTACTGCTGATTCATCTTACGATGGCGAACTGAAAAAGATTGACTACGATTTAATTCAAAACAATCCTGATCAGCCTCGCAAGAAGTTCGATAGTGACTACATCAGAGAATTGGCTCAATCCATCTCTGAGGTAGGCTTGCTGCAAGAAATCATCGTAGTGCAAAGAAACGATCATTACATGATCGTAGCGGGTGAGTGCAGATGGCGAGCGATCGGAATGCTGATGACTGGAGGTGACGATCATCAATTTGATGATGGTGTACCTTGCAAGGTAGTTCAGTTAACCGATGAAGAAATTCTCGTGTTTGCAATTATCGAAAATATGCAAAGACGAGATATCTCAAAGTATGAGGAAGCGGTAGCCTTTGGCGAACTTCGCGACCGATACAAGCTAACCATTGATCAAATTGCTAGACGGCTAGGCATCAAACAATCTCACCGCGTTCGCGATCGCTTGCTGCTACTCAAACTGACGGTTGATGAGCGCAAAGAAATTGAGACGAAAAAAGTCCACAAGGACGGTAAGGTTGTTAAAAAGAATGATGAGCCTGTTGAATCTCATCTCAACTGGGATCATGCCTTCTATATCGCTCAATTAGAGGGTGATCAGCGACAGCAATATATCAAAATTGCTAGGGCTGGTAAGGCATCTTCCCTCTCACAAACTAAGACACTGTTTACAAACGTTAAGAAGAAAGCCGAGACGGCCCGAGTTGATCAAGGTTCAATCGAAGGTGCAAGCCTTGGAATTGATCCGGTACTGGCCAAAGATGTAGCCAAGTTCCTCAAAGCGACCGAGACGATGGGCACTTTAATGAGTGAGCTATCATCAATTGACGCTGAGGAATTCAACAAAATTCTGGCTGCTTTAACCTCAAAACAGCTTGATGAGCAACGGATCATCTTTGACGGCATTCGCAAGAGTGCTGAGGAAATGAGGAATTCTATGCGGAATCAAATAACTGTTAAGGCTTTAGAGGAAGACAGGGACGCTGAAACTAAATCTAAACCTCCAGCTAAACCTCCAGCTAAAACTCAGGCTAAAACTCAGGCTAAAACTCAAAACAAAGTAGCCTAGCGCTAATTAGGGAAGTGTTCTCACTTCCCTAGCGATCGCCAATAAGGAACACAAGTTTAACTTGTGGCTGGGTTCAATTCCCAGCGATCGCATCCCATTTATGGGAGTGTTAAACCCTTCACTGGAGTTAAAAGCGATCGCCAATAAGGAACACAAGTTTAACTTGTGGCTGGGTTCAATTCCCAGCGATCGCATCCCATTTATGGGAACTAAAAACCGTTCACAGGAGTAAAGCTATGGGTTTGCGGAATCAGATCATTTCTCATTTGAGTTTATCCGATGAGGGTGGGATTTCCGATGCCAGGGCAGAATGGCTTGAGCGAGTAATTGAGGAGTATTCCAAGATATTACAAAACGCTCAAGAGAACATTGATCCGGCTATTTTAGAGCGGGCCATGTTCTATGCGGTATGGGGCGATAAGTGTAAATCGTTTCCAGTTTTACCACCCCCATCTGAGCCAGTAAATTACCGTGAATTAACCTGGTTTGATTGCGTAGCAAACGATCAAATTTACAATTTTTTCCAGGAAATTACCTGTAATTTTGAGTACGTTCATCCAACAGAAAGCGAAATAAAACGCATGATTCATATGCTATTTGTGACCTTTCGAGCGTTGGATCTAGTACATGAGAATGGACATGATGAAGATCTCATGTGGTGCAGTAGCGTACTTTTTCATGAATGGATGAGCAATGCTTTAGACATGGAAGAGTATGACCAATTCAGACGAAAATTACTCTCTGAATTAATGCCTTTTATTTCTGACGATGGAAAACAGCTTGACAAACTAATGAAGGAATTGCTTCCTGCATCTCATGGGAATATAGATCCCATCGTGGCATCTATCCATCCTGATGGATGGGAATATGTGGATCGATATCGGCTAGAACTAATTGAATTAGCCGCAAAGAAAGAGGGGTTAAAGCATACCATTTTGTATCTAGAAAACTTAAATCATCCTCATGGGGGGTTCTTTCCTGAGTTATCCCCATTCTGTGACCTATAGCGATCGCCAATAAGGAACACTAACTAGTTTAGTGGCCGGGTTCAATTCCCGGCGATCGCATCCCATTTATGGGAAGTATAAACCGTTCACGCTAGGGAGTTAACAAAGATGCTACGCGATCAAATAGTTGAATATTTGGCGGCCCAACATGGCAGTAGAGCTAGTTGGGTTCAACAGATGGCTGATGAGTATCTTAAACTCGAACCAACACATCAAACTATTAACCCTGTGACGCTAGACATGGCGGCCCATAGGATTCGATGGAGGGATAAGGTTGGATCGGTTCCGATAGTTCCTCCTCCATCTGAGCCATTAGAATCTATCAACTATCGCGCTTTATCGTGGTTTGATTGTGTTCAAAACAATCAAATTGAGGCTTTCTTCAAGGAAATTGAGTACAACTTTGAATACAGATATCCTTCTGGAGAATGCAGAAAGCGTATGCTTCACATGACGTTTGTAATTCTTCAAGCGTTTGACCAATTGAACGATGAAACTAACAGTAGTTTAATCTTTCACGATTGGATGCAACATACTATTTCTGACGATGACTACAAGCGGTATATGGGGAATATCGTTAAAAATCTCAAACCCTATGCCAATACCGCTCGATTAGATGAGATCTTGCAAAGCTTGAATCCTGTATCAGCCGATCGAATAGATGGAATGATAGCAGCTATTCATCCACAAGGGTGGCAATATGTTGACCGCTATCGATTAGAGTTAATCGAACTTGCTGAGAAGCAGGAAGGGGCATTGGTTGACGTTATCACGGCGATCGAATATCTCCACCATGAACATTTTTCTGACTTGAGTTGTGAGTGCCCTATTGATATCTAACGCGATCGCTAATAAGGAACACTAACTAGTTTAGTGGCCGGGTTCAATTCCCGGCGATCGCATCCCATTTATGGGAACTTTCAAAACCGTTCACTGGAGTAAATTTATGCTATTGCAGATTGTGAGGCTTGATACATCAACCGACAATGGACAGTTGTTCTATCGGTACAACAGGCACCTTACATGGGTAATTCTCTGGCAATCGCTAGATCACAGGGAATTTTACCTGGAATATGAGCAACAATATGACGACATTGAATGGGAAAGATTGGGCAAGTGTTTAGCCCAAAATGATCACTTGCAAGAGATGCGTTTTCGCTAAGCGATCGCCACTAGGAACGCTAGTTTAGGCTAGCGGCGGGGTTCAAATCCCCGCGATCGCCTCCCCAGTCGGGGAACATTAACCGTTCACTAAGGATTGATATGACTAACAATATTGCTGCTGCGGGTGAGCCAATCATCGTCACCTGTGGAGGGTTCTTTGCGACCCTACCCACTGGGCATCAGTTGAGGATCGATTGCCTGGGGCCACGTCGGTTTAGAGCGGTTATCGCTCAGGCTAACGGAAGCTTCCCAGTCAGGGCGATCGCCCATGAAGGTGTTACGATCTTCGATTTCTATCGGGATGCAACCAACGTAGCCCAGCTATTTTTGGTTGCGGCTCAGTCGGGCGAGATCAGCCCAGAATGGTTTGAGTTTGATGGGGTTGAACCTCCAGAGAACTTCTGTTTTAGGCTTGAGCAAGCGATCGCTGAGGCGATCATGCGACATTACTACCATCAGCCTGACCCGCAAGAATTATGCTCTATCAAGACACTAGGGCAAGCCTTTGAGTATTTGAATATCTCTCACTGGTTGCGTACAGGGGAATTTGTGTTTTCAAAGCTGGGCGTATTGCCTGCTAACCCAGCAGCATTTACAGAGGATCAACAAAAGTATCCTCATGAGGATTTGCTAGTAGCCATTGAGCATCAACTTGAGATCGAAGGCTTCAAAGCTGGCTCAATTTGGGAGCCAGCCGTTTACCGGGATGTCGTCGCGTGGCTAGCTAATGAGTTTTGCGTCCCAGCGGGGGCGATCGCTGTGCTGTAATTTAGTGGGGCTGAATTACCCTCGGCCCCACTCATACTAGATCTAACGGTCGGGGACTCCCCGACCGTTTTTTTGTGCCTATTTTCGGCTCACGTCAGGGATACTTTTACCCCATTTTCCAATTGGAAAATGGGGGATCTCACATTTGACTTCAGATGTAAGTTGTGCTAAAATATACCTATGGTATAAGTTTGTGTTTGGCTTGGCTCAGATGGGATCAAGTGTTGTTGCCGTCAAGCTTGGCTAGCCTGCTTTACCCCAAAGATCGTTCGTTTAATTGTAAACGCGATCGCCAAACCAGTTCACTAAGAGAGAAAAACAATGCGTAAAACACCTTCTAACTTGAGCGGTCAAATTCCTGGAATTCCTGTGTGGGATTGGAAGGAAAACCCGATTAACACCTTTCATCTGCTTGAGGAAGCGGTATTCCTATTTGGGCAGCATAAGACCCCCCCAACATGGGAAAACCGAAACGATCGCCCAGAAAGCCCACAAGATTATGTGATTGCTTGGAGCGATTCCGGGCGTTACATCGGTCGCGCAAAAGCCTGGTATAAGAAGACAGATAACGGCTTGTTGTGCCTAAGTGAGCCTGTTCCGACAAGTGAACATGAATATTGGAATCAACTAGACCTTGGATCTGTTCCGCAGGAAGTTGCTGCAATGGTAGAGAACTATCATGCTGGACACATCAGCGTGTGGGTTTCAACCCTCGTAGATGTCTTGGAAATTTCTGATTTTCCAGACAATATGTTTGCTAGAGAACGGGCGCTAAGTTTTTCTTCAGAAGGAACATTGCTGTTCAAATGGGGAAATCATGTTCGTGCGTTTAAGCCTATTGGGTGCCGGGGGTATCAAGGCAGTGGATGGGAAGGTGTAGCACGTAAGCCCAATTTTCCTCGCGGGTTGAATTATGAACCCGCTAAACCATATCCACGCTCAAAGTCTGCTGTGCCTGTGACGTGAGCCTCAATGCCAGCAAACGCGATCGCTCAACCAGTTCACTACCAACCATTAAGCTAAGCTGAGAACAATGCAAGTAATCTACGAAAAAACAGAGCTTGGTTTGCGCCCCTGGCGAGTGGGCGAAAGTATTTCACCTGAGTATGAGGTTTTGTCCTCGCACTGTGAGGGACGGGATGCGTTCCGTCGAAATGATGCAGGCGGTACAGAGCCAACTAGTGACCCGTGCCCGTTCATCTATTACAAAGACGGTGAGGATGTTTGCCGACTGGAACTAGATTTGCTCAAGTGTCGCTATGCCACTACTGAGGAATTAGCCGCCGCTAAAACTCAGAAACAGTGGGTTGAACCTGGGTTGAAATTTCGCCTGAAACTAGATGTAGAGGGTGAACCCTTTCAACTGGTGTGGGCACAATCTCTGACTGAGAATCCAGGAGGGTAGGCATCTAAAGTATTCATAAAAAGGGGTGGAGCAATTGCTCCACCCCTTTTTTGTGGGGCTGTCTAAATACCTCACCATTTGACTTCATATCTAAAATGTGATATAATAGTAAATAATAGGGAGGTTGTGTATCGCATGGAGAAAGTTATCTGTATCAGCCGCGATTGTGCCTTGGGTGTGGGTGTCACGCTTGAGGGCGATCGCTACGTCCACGTTGCCAGAAGGCAACCCATCCCGGAAGGGATCAGCTATCCCCCAGAGGGCTTTGCCTGTCCACTGGAGGGGCTGACAGGGCTTGTTCTGTGGCGTTACTGGACAGATGAGGAGCGCTGGTATCGTGCCGGGGCTGAGGCGACTGCCTCTTTTGCCCGTCGCAATCAGAAGGCGACTCCTACCGCAAATGGGCGTGAGCCAGTATCACCCTATTTGCAGTGGTTTCCTTACGGCTGCGACCCGAACGAATGGGATGCAAACCAGCCGCTGTCAAAGCCTCATGTGCCCAAAGCAGCGCAGTTGCCGCCCCAACGACCGCAGCCGGTGCGATCGCTCCCACCGCTTGAGATCTTGCCGCCTAACCCAAACGCGGCTGCTCAAGTGGAGGAGCAACTAACCCTTCCTATTTGACTGGTTCAACTTGTTAACCCCGCCCATCTGCCCTGAGAAAGCTGGGGCGGGATTGTCCTCGGAGGACGTTCTTATGATACGCAGACAGTTGCTCAAAGCGATCGCCGCTTTGAGTGCTTCAACGATGTTTTGGGGCTTGCCTGCTATGGCGCAAGCTCCGCATGGTGCCCCGCATGGCGCACCTTTTGAGGAACCCCCACCACCTCCACCCCCACTAGTTCGCGACCGGGACCGACCCGTTTACCCAGGTGATAGAGATCTTCGCCACTGCGAGGGACACGCCTATGGGGGCGCTTGCACTCAAGGCGTAGTGGAGCAGGAGCAGGATGAGCGATCGCCTGATTCTCGCAATCAGCAAGACGGTCAGCGGGAACGAAACTAGCAATCCAATTGGAAAACGAGGTGTTTTATGAGTGATTTAGAGCTTACAAACTCGCAAAGATTTGAGATGAAGGGGGATATCCTGACTTATCAGGAACCCTCTGAGTGGACTGTCCAGGAACTAACAGATGACTGGATTGATGCATGGGCACCCGGAAAAATTTTGGTGTATCGGGTATTAGCCCGACACGCCGATGGGACAGGCAGGGGAAGGCGCGGCTTGCTGTTTAGCCCAGAAAACCAGGAATACAGCGATCGCTTCCTGGAATGCGATTGGGGCAAGTATGAGGTGGAGTTGCTTACCCATCCTGACGAGCCGGAGGTGTGCTACGTCAAGCGGGTTTTAGCCCGTCCAGATGTTGAGGATCTGTACGACCTCACAGGGCGAATCACGCTGATCACCTATCAGGACAAGTTGATTGAGAATGACCAGCCCTACACCACTAGAACGCTCTATTTTGGGCGTTCAGTCAGGCTGAGTTCATTTGCCCCTAAGCGCTGGTTCTGGAGCATAGAGTTAACCCTCAAAGGTTCTTCAATAACTCGACATTTAAGCTTTCGAGGTTACGGGGAGATCGACTGGGAGGAACCTCATCCCCATACCTCTTTTACTATGGCTCTCGGCAAAATTCATTTCGACTTCTTTAGAGGGCGAGAGATTTTGTTTGATGACGCAAAATCCCTGTTCCCATCCAGAGAAAAGTATGGGCTGAAAATTCAGCGCATTCTGTAACGCTCACCCCATTCGGTTGAGTCCGACCCTCTCCGAATGGGTTTTGTTCACTAACCGTTCACTAGGAGACTCATGACACAAGAGCCATCAAACCAGCAATATCGCTGGTTAGACGATCTGGACTATGCTGCCCAATTGCAGCAAATACCCCATCTGAACCGTACCAGGGCGCAGTTGGAGGAAAGGACGATTCGCTCTATGACCAATCGCCTCACGGATGCTCGCGCAGATGTGGAGATGCTAGAGCTTCGACTGAAGGATGCTCAAAAGCAATATTCGGTTGATTCAGACCAATGCCTATTTCTGCAACGGGATCTAAATGACTTGAGGCAGACCGTTGACTACTGGGAGTTTCACCTTCATAAAGCGGGCTGCGTTGCTTACGATCGCAACTCATTCCAGGTTGGGGATTGGGTAAAGCACAAATCCGGCTGCTGGGGACCAGTTGTGAAAGTCAACCGGAAGACTCTCACAATCCAGAACACCTATGATGCTCCCGGTCAAACGGGGAATCGAATAGTGAAGCTTCAATACCGCTGGAAGTTCAGCGAAATTTCTGCATTTAAACCTGCGGCAGAAGTAGCTGAGATCGATGCCCAATACGCCCAATACCGGGAGGAGATCGCCCATGCCTCCACGTAAGTCTGCTAGTTCAAAGCCCAGTCAACCTAGAAGACGCAAAGCTAAACCCAAGCTCGACCCCGTAGAAGAGGGTTTGCGGCGGCTAGAAAGCCTCGATGCTGACGTGCAAGAGGTGGAAGAGGTACAACCGCAAACACAACGGAGTAAGCCAATCAGATTGGAGGCTGAAAAAGTTGTTTTAGAGGTTGACCCCTTTGAGCTTGGTATAGCTCTGGTCAATGCAGTTTGGAAAATATTTTCTGGTCGTTAACCATTCACTAGGAGAACCATGAAACGAATCTTCCGCAAACCATTTTATGCAATGTTGCAGTGGCTCATAGCGCTGCACTTCAGAAAGGGGCGTGACTACGACACGATCGATCAGGCGTACACCCTGGCATCAAATCTGCATTGGCAGTTACGCCGCCTATACACCTTTCATTTTGGCAGTGAAGCACCCATTAGTCCGGCAAGAGTAAAGGCTGTTATCAGCAATGCCAACACCCAAAGACGACTAGAAGTATCCAAGTTTGTGAGTGATTGGCGGCTAGATTCGCGCAATCCTCAAAACAAATTTGAGGATATCTGGTCTGAAGAAACCCTGAGCAGATATGGGAGGTTTTAGTAGTGATCTCACAAGTGATGGAAAGTGCAAATTGCGAGAAACGCCCTCCAAACGTTGAGTTGTGGGTAGCAGGCGAAGATTCATGGCTAATTCTGCCTGAACTTAACCTGTGCTTCAGCAAGGGGAAAGGGTTTGAGCAGATCCCCTACGAACAAGCGATCGCTGGCAAACGCCGCGCAATCATCCCCAATGAACACATGGACGACTTTTTTGCTCACCTGGTCGCGCTCTGCGATCAGGCGCAGCAGATTGTTAGAGCGGTTGACCTCGCTTTTACGAACATCGGCGGCGTTGTTCGTGATTTCTACAGTGAGGGGCACTTGCAACTTTTAGGCAGTGCCGAACTGCTGATGATTGCTTGTGATGGGTTGGGATTGTATCCCAGTCATCCCAGTCAGAACTACCCGCTGAAGATCGATTTTACGCGGGTGATTCAAGACATTATGGCGGCTCAGTACGTGAAAATTCACGACACGGTGATTGATAATATCGTCCTCCAACGCAATCCAGACGGTTCAATCCCAAGGGATGTTCTGGAGCAGGAAGTGAGGCGCTTCGCCATGCGTGAATGCTTCACCATCACCGAAGCTGATGAAGCTGTTCGAGTAGCGCTAGGAATTGAAGGCTATAAAGCCTAATTGCATCCCTAAACGGGATAAACAGGGCTTCATTTATCCCGTTTAGGGCTTAAACCGTTCAGTAATTGGAGAAAACTGTGATTCTAATTTGGCAAAGACCCGACCTAGAAAACCTTTCTGTCGTTGATGTTCACGGCAAGACGGTAAGTGAAGTGTTTGACGAACTCACTTCAATTATTGAAGTGCTGCAAATTCCCGCTGAACTGGTGAAAGTTCGCAATTACGAGGTGGGCATCACCTGGAAGCATCTATTAGATGGGTTTGGCGTAGCCATAGGAACAGGAAGGGATGAGATGATTCCCCGCCACAAGTGGATAGCTTGCTTCCCGGTCACGGGCGGCAGCGAGGGGCACTACATTCACATCGACCTCATAAGCTTCGACGGCAACGGAAACCAAACAACCAAACCGTTGTTTGTGGCAAAGACCTTTGAGGGCTGGGATGTGGCAGCGGTGTTCGCTGCACTCTGCGGCAGAATTCTACTGGCTTAAGGAGAACTAGATGAGTTATTTGGAAGGGGGGCGATCGCCTCCCGTGTTCACCTGTTTTCTGTTTTCAAACCGTTCACTTTTGGAGAAATGAGATGAGTAACATTGAGCAGTTTACCGATTCCTCTGAACAAGTCTTCCAAAGCATTTTGCTTTTAGCGGCTGACAGCCCAGAGGCTTTGCGTTCCGTAGACGTAGACCGAGTTATGGAGGCAGCAGAAGAACAAGACTGCCTGACCGATTTTCGCAACTGGCTGCTGTCTTTCAAGCTGAAAGAACACACGAAAGCCAACATTGATAACTGGGTTAGCTAGATGACCATTTCTCAAAACCGTTCACTAATTGGAGTTGGAGTAAATTCATGACTTGGTTCAAACTTGACGGAATTATCACCCACAAAGACAAGGGCGCTGTTTGGAAAGACTCTCTCATTGTGCAAGCTGCCACTGAAGCGGCTGCACGGGAGAAGGCGATCGCCCAGATGATGCAGAGAGAACCATCCTGGGATGAAGACTTTGAAGAAGCTAAAATTGCATCTTGCACCCCGCTTCAATCTCGCCTCATGTCCTGCGATGTGGGATTGGAGGAGCTAGTCACGATTACGATCGATGCTCCAGTTGTTGAGGGTGAAATTCACCTTGCCTCTGCCAAAGAAAGATTGCTGGAGATTGCACCAGCATTGCTAAGGCAGTTTATTGGCGAAACCGATGATCTTACCCTTAGAAGGGGAGTATGGTTTGAGGCAGACCCCGACGCAGCGGCTGAAGCTCCTAGCACTGTGCAGATCTTTCACCTACCTGGGTTATCAATTACCCATGAGGATGTGTGGGATGCGGGTTACGACTTCTATGGGCTGTCTCATGAGCAGATGCAGGCGATCGCCCAGCAAGCGGCTGAGCGAATCGACCCGCGTTTCATGAAGGAGTTAATAGAACGGGCTTGCACTGAGCTTAAGATCCCTGAACGAGACTACATTGGCAACATCGGCACAGACCGCTACTGGCTGGTGTATGAGGCGAC
This sequence comes from Leptolyngbya sp. FACHB-541, assembly GCF_014695875.1. Lineage (NCBI taxonomy): Bacteria > Bacillati > Cyanobacteriota > Cyanophyceae > Leptolyngbyales > Leptolyngbyaceae > Leptolyngbya > Leptolyngbya sp. FACHB-541. Next base: position 86,527 of record NZ_JACJPC010000015.1, read on the forward strand.
ATCTGTAGCGCTGGGTGTTCACTCCTTTGAGCTAAAGGTAGTGCATATTCCAACCGGAAAAGCGAGGAATGCAACCTGGATGCTGATCAAACTTTTCCTTCAGCAGCAGGAAGATCAACCAGGGCAACTTGTTGATGAGTTGTGGCGGTTTCCGTCGCCGCAGGTTCACCGATGGATGCGTTATTTCAAAGAGATTGATTCCTACGCTCTATCTCGACTGGAAGAGACGATGGATAAAGACCTTGGGGTTAATCCTCGACTCTGGCAACCAATTGGAGATGACCAGGATCTTCTGGTTCTGTACCAGGACTCGAACGGTCATCGCTCCGATCGCTAGCCAATAACTCTCTAACCCAGTTTTGCTCTGGCTCACTCAGTTGAGCTAGAGCAAGATTGAAAACTTCCTCACCCAGAAAGTGATAAGCATCTCCAATTTCAGTTGGGGTGTTTCCTTGGCGCAAAAGTTTCACACACTTGCGTACCAACGCTTGCTGGGTGGGAAGTTCAAACGGGGCACTACCCCAAGATCGCTTGATAACTTGTTCTACCTTCTTTTTTGCCACAGGTAAACCTATGTCAATTGCATTCCAACTAGACTTTGCCGGGAATGAAACACCAGTTATTCCCGGCAGACGCAGACGGCAACCGCCAAAACTTGAATTGCCTCAACCCTGGCTCAAAAGTCAGCGCTTCACCCTACTTGGGGAAGTTGAGATGAAATGTACGTACTCTCGCCCGGAACTGCTGAAATCTGACTACTCGAAGGAGTGGTATTGGGAAATGGCGCTGAAATTCTACCACCCCCAATTGAAGGATGGGGAGCTAGCGATCGCCATCTATCCAGATTGGGCTGAGGGATGGGAAGACCCGATCCTACTAGCAGAGCGGCTGTCACGCTGGTTGCTTCCCCAAACCTTTGAGTTTCAGGTTGGCTATCACACAGCCAATGTTCTGTTCAAAGGTTGGGACATCAGCCTCGTGTTCGTGTTGCGGGGGGAGAGCATTAGTGAGACAGGCTACTACCATCATCATGCCTACAGTACGACCTGGCGGAAGTGGCGATCGCCCCAGTTGTACGCCGAAAATCTGACCACTGCAAGGTATCTAGAATTGCTCAATTCACTCAAGAATAGGAGAGGTTAATCATGCCCAAGAAGAAAGGTTCTGTTGAAAATGTTGAGCAACAGGCTTTGCTGTTGCCCTCCGAAGAATCCCAAGATCGGGTTATATCTTCTGATAAAACCGACTTGGACAAAACAAAGAGAATGCTGCAAATGATGATCAGAATGCGACTGGATAAAGAGTTTGCGGCTGTTCTGATTGAACAGGTACTTCCGCTAAGCGTCGATCAACTGCGCTATCTGGTTGGGCCTGTTGTGGTGCATCGAAATGGTTGGTCAGATACCATTCCTGAATGGCTGGTGTTCGCAGCTTATGAAGATCGCCTCAATGTCATCTTTGAGGAGTGCCAAACCGGAAAGATTACAGGGCTAGCCGCTCCAGCCGATATGCTGGCGGCAATGTATCCAGCTTCGATGGAAGCCCCTATGCATCATGACTGGTGTGAACTTTACTTTTATTTGGGAGGTGATGTTTTACCTCGGTTTGGCAAGATAGAAAGCACTGAAGCTTTCTTCAAACACATTGGGCACGATTATCGCCCACCAACGCTTAGGGAAGTTCGTCAGGATTACGACTTCCTATCAAGAGATGTGCGGCGGAAGGTTGCTAACGCTGCAAAAGACAGGGGGTTTGGCGTAATTAAACGCCAATCTAAAGCTAAACCAAAAGCAGAAACCACCCCTCGCGCCGAAGCTCAAACCCTTGAGTGTGACGTGGTTCAGACCAGCTTCAACCTCTTCAACATTTGACTTCAAATGTACTTTATGGTATAATATTAATAGTGGGAATAGACCCACTATTAACCGTTCACTTTTACTAAGGATTAGCTATGTTCATCGAAATGAAAGCTAAAGATCTCGCTACTGGTTTGGGGGTACTCAAAGACGGGATTCCGCGCAACCCAACCCATCCTTCTCTCGGCAACTTCCATGTCTCCGTAACTGAGAAGGGTTTGATGACTGTCACCGCTTACAACCTGCGAACCGCGATAATGTGGCGCAAGCAGTTGACCCGTTTTCGTCCGGGTTCTGTTTGCTTGGCGCTAGGAGATAGTGCAAAAGATTTGGTTGAGTTTCTAGCTGGATTGGTAGGGACAGTAGAGATCCGCGTAGACAACTGGGAGGAGGAACTTAACCCTACCGCATTTATCAAGTGCGGTACGTTTCAGACGAGGCTCAAGAGCCGCAACCATGACGAATTCCCAAGAGTAAATTTCATCGGGGATGACGATAAGAAGGCTGCAACCGTTCACTTTCAGGATAGTGAGTTTGCTGATGTATTCATTCCCAAATATGCAGTCAGCAAGGACGAGACAAAACAAATACTGCTAGGGGTAAACCTCGAAGTTATCTCTGATGGAAAAGTTACGGCTGCTGCAACTGACGGGCACCGTTTAGCTGTCCAGGAATATACGCTCTCTGCCGAGCCGCTGGGAGTGCCTAAGTCTGGGCTAGCTTTCACGATCGACGCTAAGGCGATCGCTTCAGCAGAGAAAATGCTCAAAGTCTCGAAAAAGACGAAGCTATCAATTAAAGTCGGCAGGGCAGCAAGCGGGGAGTTATCCATCAAGATTCCGCAGTATGAGATTTACTGCGGGGACTACATTCTGATTGGTAGCCCAATTGAAGGGCAATATCCCAACTACAGGAACCTCATCCCTGCTGTTGAAAAAATGTCGTTCTCATGGGTGGTAGACAAAACCCTGTTTGCTACAGCCCTAGCTGGACTTGATCATATTGCTTCTCACGGTTCATCAACGGTCAGGTGCATTGGCTTCGCTGATGGGCTATCTCTTGTGGGTACATCTGACCTTGTAGGGACTGGCAAGCAATTTGTTCCGATTGAAGAGTTTAAAGACAACTCTTCTTCAGCACCTCCGAGCCTACAGGCGAAAGAGTTGCCGCCAGGAGCCAAAGTTGTTTTTGGCGCAGATATCTCATACCTGAAACAGGCTGTAATTGCCGTTTCAAGTGCAGGCGCAAAATCTCAGAATGTGGTGCTTTATTCACAAGGTAAAAAGACCCCAATTCTGTTTACCTCACCAGACTACTTGGGTTCAGCCTTGGTCATGCCAGTTGAGTTCAAGGGCGAGGAACTTCCTGATGTGGAGGATTTACCTCCCGTTGATGAGGATTCAATCATCGAACTAGATGGAGAAGAGGATGAGGATTCGGATGATTCTGAGTTTGAATCAGATGAAGAATTTGAATCAGACGAAGAAGAGGATGAGGATTCTGACCCCTTAGAGGAGGAATCCGAAGAGGAAGAGGAGCTTCCCCATAAACCAGCAGAGGGGCAAATCGAAATTGCGGAGGATACCCAGCTAGGCATCCTCGACACACCTCCCGCAACGGACGAGGCAGAGGCAGAGGCGATCGCCTCCCCTAAGCCAGAACCCCAGCCAGAGCAGCCAGCCGCCAAACCCAAGCGGCAGTACAAATCTCGTAAGAAAGCTGCAACTGTATAACCCTTAGCTAGTCAGGTAGGCATTGCCTACCTGACCCGTTGTTTTGTTTAACCGTTCACTACCGGAGTTTTACCATGCTGATTGATATTTGCAATGCAAAAATTTGTGGTGTTCGTGGAGTTGACCATCGAACAGCTTACCGAAATGTGAGCAAGCGCCTGCCTCCAACCGCTGACGCTGTGTTTGTTAAAGATGCCCTTGCCCAGTCGGGCTGGGTTCGGATTACAAAGACCAACTGTTTTGTTCGCTACTTCCAAGATTTAGATATGGCAATCGTTGACCAGTTTGATGCGATCGCCTATGTGGGTAAGTGCAACCCAACTCGCCTGCTCGTAAAACAGGTTGATGTTGCAGAACTATTGAGCCGATTCTCCAACGTAGTTTTTACCGATCTCGATGGATTGCAGATTCCGAACCTAATCGCGATCGAGGTTCGCAGAGTGAGGAAAAACGGCATTCAGCCTCAGTTATTTGAGAACGGTGTGCAGAGCTACCAATGGTGGCAGTACAGGGAATACGGCAACCAGTAATCAGGCTGGCTGGGGAGTTCAATGCTCCCCAATGTCATCCCCAATTTGGGGAAATCGTACAACTCAAAACTGAGGAATTATGACTGACTATCCAACGATGGAACAACTGCAAGAGGGCGGCAAAGTAATCAAAACCGCTTACTCCCAAATTGCTTCGCTAGACCTTGCAAAGGAGAGCTTAGCCTATGTGCAAAGTGCCCCGACTTACCAGGGAAAACCGAAATTCCCCAATGCCTGCATTGTCAGGGAGGGCGATTGTTACAACATCGCTTACGAAGACATTGAGTATGAACCCTGGAACCCAACGGGTAAGCCTAAACTTGACCGCACTATCAACATACACTGTGCTGCGATCGGTTCACGCTATGACGGCATAACTCGCTTTGATGGGCACACGCTCAGAAGCGCGGATGCCTTGCACAAAAACCTAGACTCATCTTTCAAATATATCGAGGGATGGGGTGATGGGGCTTATCGCGTGATCTGGCTCAGCGACGAGTTGATGGCTGAAGCAAGTTTCTGCGAAGGTGACATCTCTGTTTACGTGGCTGACAACCTCGATGCCTACGCCCAGATTATCAGGGAATCAATGCAGTGCTACACCCTAAACAAGGAAGGGGGTTGGGTTTCGATTCCTGAGTCGCTAAAGATTGCCCAATCGGTTATTGACCAGATGCCGCAAGATTGGCGGCAAAGAAGGCTTCAAAATCTGGACACCGACGAAGTTATCGCCCGAAGCTTTTCGGCTGATGAGCTTTGGCTTGCAGCAGAAAAGTTTTTTGAGGAAAAACCTGGCGATTATCTCAGGTTGGACGCAGGGGGCAGCTCCACTACCTTCAGCAAGCAGACATTGGAGCGTCCAGGCTATCGAGATACTTTCAATTCTTTCTTCTCATAGGAGTGCAAAATGTTTCCATTCACACCCGAAAAATTGCAGGAGTGGCGCGGTCAGCTTATCGATGCCCTCCAGGTAGACAAGTTCCATTCGTGGCTGCTTGACCAGCCTCCCACCAGGATTGTGGGAGTATCCAGAACATCGTGTGGATGCCCCATACAAACCTATCTAGCCGAGGTTTTGCCTTGGCTGGATGCAGAGGTAGGGGCGCATCAAATCTACACTTTCTTTCCCCGTAAAGTGCATCCGTTGCAGGCTCAACTGGAGATGTACTATATGCTCTCCGACCATGAGGCTTATGGGATACCGCCCGTTCCAGAATGGGTAACGCTGTTTGTGAATGAGCTGGATACCCAATTCAAAAACCTTATGGGGGGAAGTCGGCACGTTACCGCTTTTGAAGCGTTAGAAGCTTTGGAAGCGATCGCGCCCTACCCAACAGTTGAAGAAGTGATGGCTCAGCGCAAAATCAAACAAGCCTGCATCGCCATTCCCTCAATACTAGGGGCGATGAACGTTATAGGTGGGCTGAGAGCAGCCACTTATCAACAAAGACCCAAATATCCCAACATCCAAATTGTGCGCCAAGGACGCGGCTACAACGTTGTTTATGATGACGTTGAGCCAGAACCTTGGAACCCAACGGGTGAGCCAAGACTAGACCAAACCATAAACGAGTTTTGCGGGGAACTTAGGCTGTCAGATCGCGGTACGACCATATACGAGGGGCGATGCGATCGCGGCTCGAATGTGTTCATGCGTTCCCTGGACGATTCTTTTGGTGAAATTGGCGGCTGGGGTGATGCGTACCGCTGTGTGTGGCTGAGTGAGGCGCTAAACGCCGCTGCTACCTACTGCGAGGATGACATCTCTGTTGAGGTTGCGGCTGACCCGCAGGGCTATGAGCGCATTGTGCAATCAGCGATGCAATGTTACACGATTGAGCCAGATAGTTGGGTTCAAATTCCCAAATCATTGCCGCTAACCCAGTCAATCGTTGACGCAATGCCGCAGGAGTGGCGGCAAGTAAAGCTCAGGGCTAACTTCCGTGAAATTATTGCCAGAGGGCTAGATCCCGATGAGTTTTGGGCAATCATTCAAAAGTGGTTTGAGGAGAACCCTCACGGTACTCTCCAGCTCATCCCTGGCGATGGTGGAAGGCTTAACTTTGCCAAAAGTGCCTTTGAACAGCCCACTTTTCGGGCTGAATTTGATCGCATATTCAAAGCTGAGGAGGAGGAATAGAAATGCTGCCCTTCTCAAACGAGGATATTCAACTGTGGCGCGGTCAGCTTATTGATGCCCTCCAGCCCGAAAAATTCCGTAGCTGGCTGCTGCGGCATGGCGCTGGTGAGATTGTGGGACTAGCAGGAGGGGTTTGCACTTGCCCATTACATTGCTATCTAGCAGAGGTTTTGCCCTGGCTGGATGCAAGTGTGGGGAAGTGGCAAATTAACACTTTTTTCCCTTTCAAACTCAACGAATCTCATCACGCATTGCAGCTTTATTACTTTGCAGACTTTGACAAATATCCGCCCGTTCCGCAATGGGTAACGCTGTTTGTTGGGGACTTGGATAGCCAGTATGGACACGATCCTGTCACGGCTTCACAAGCCCTAGCTGTTCTAGATTCGATCGCACAAACCGTAACCGTTCACTGAGGACAAAACAATGGCTGACAAATTCTACCAAACGACCGTAGAAGTAAAAGTTCTATCTGATCGCCCAATCAGTAACCTCAATCTCGTCCAGATTGCTCACAGCGGAGACTTAATCGGTACGGTTGAATTCCAACCAGCGAACGAAGTTCCGCCTGAAACAATGGCGAAGTTGCTGGAAAAAAGGAATTACGATCGAACATTCCTTTTGGGTGCTGATTGCACTCCCGATCAGCGTCACATTGCGGTTGAGTATGACATCAACCATTGGGGCGGAGACTATTCCGATGTAGGCATGACAACCTACATTCCAGCCGATCTAATTGCTGGACGTTTTGGGGATAACGTTGAAACAGCTTTTAGCTGGTGGACAGGGCTACAGCCTGTCCACATAGTCCGGATAGATCAAAGCGGGTATTTCACGGCTGACGGTGAGCCGTTTGAGGAAGATGAAGAAACGGAAGCCGAGGAGATAGGACTCACTCAGCTATTCCTACAAGTTACTTGCAACAACGATTTAGTAGAGGGCATAATGCTACCTCTACAGCGGCTGCTCCAGCAAATCGTGATGGTTAAATTTCCTCCCTACTTTGACTCGCACGGGTACAACATAGAGGCGATGCGGGAGCAGGGAGAGGCGATGAACGACGTTAGGGATTACCTCCAATTCCTGATTCGCAACTATAGCCTAAATGGGCGATACCTCAACCTGGGACGTGCTAACGGAGAAAAGTTGTTCCTGTCGGGAAACACAATCAACTACAGCTCAGTGGTTGAAACCAACGCGGAATGGCAACCCTTAGCCGACTACATTGAAGCGACCTATGAGGTTAAGAGCGTTCGAGCGTTTGACGTACTGCATCTCGCATCTGGGGGGCAAGCCAGTCGTGAATGATGACTTGGAGCAAAACAGGCTGCTGGTAGAGAGGGCGATCGCCAGAGCTACCACAGTAGAAAACATCAACCCCGATCTGACCCCTCAACAAGTGGCTGAAGTTGTGATCATCCTGTCAGACAAACTGACAGTTGCAGTTAGGCAAATTGAGCAGCTTCAGAAAACTGTTAATGAGTTTCGCGATCGACTAGAAAATTTAGAACGTGGGAGGCAGATATAAACATAATCCAGTCAGGGAAAAGGTTTCGACTCTCGCAGTTTGACAGTCTATCTAAAATAAGTTAGAGTTTGTATGTTTAGAAACCGAGATCCACCATGCTTACATCTTGTTACAAGCTGACCCCTCCAACCACTCCCGGAGCTATCTGCATTTCTCGCGGAATGCCGCGAGGAAAAAGCTATCCCCGCTATGCTGCTTTAGCTCCTGGAGCGTGGTTTAGATCAGCTTCTCAGGCGGATTATATTTCGCTCTACAACGGGATTCTAGCCGCATTGAACCCCCAAAAGGTGTGGGATGACTTACACCTTTTGGCAGTTCAGGGGACTGATCTATCTCCCGGCTCAATTGAGCCGATCGTCCTCTGCTATGAGGTGATTCCCAAAAAACACGAATCCACATTAGCAATCAATTTACCCGATGGTAGTTTTTGCCATCGACGAATGTTTGCAGAATGGATAGAAAGGGAGCTAGGACATGAGGTGAAGGAGGGGAAATATGTGCCTCCTTCACCATCAGTTCACCAGTTGAATTTGATTTGACCGTTAACCGTTCACTAAGGAGCATTATGAATATGTCTGCTATTTCACCCGCACCGCTCTACCAGACGCAGGTGAGCGTTAAGGAGCTTGAAACACTGCAAGCTTTCCTGAAAATTGATTTCCAGGAAGCTGAGATCTATGGCGATCGCTGCACACTAACGCTTGTGAGCGACCCGTTTGCGAAACTCGTTCAAGAATTACTTGATGGGATTAGAGCGAGTTCTGTATCGGTTGAAGCGAAGCTGATCAACCCGCTAGATCTGCTGGGGAAAAAAATCATGGTATATCCCCATTTCCCGAACAATGGGCTGCTGGGGGTATATCGGGATTTGGGTAGCTGGAAGCTTTCCGGCTACGTCACCGACATTACGCTAGCTGACCCTAAATTCAAAGTTCGGTTGGAGGGTGAGGTTTCCGACTGGCTTTCAGATCAACTTCCCTCAAAGGAAGGAAACGGTATTTACCTGGAAACCTACGCTAAAGAGATTTTCTTCTCTGAATCTGGGCACGAATGGCGGATTAGATCTGAAGAATATGAGGAGCATTGCCCCAGAATTTACGGGGCAAAATATGTCAGAATTACGCCTGAAAAAGTTTGGGCGATCGAGGTAACTGACGTATGAGAACCGCCGAGCCAGTTGAGCAACTTGCTCCGATACTCGAAGAATTGGAGCAACCTAACCCAGATTACAAGGCAATAACTTCCGGGTTATTTGCCTATCTGCAATTGCCTGGACTGCCGGGGCTAATTAAGGGGAAGCAAAACTGGCAGGCGATCGCCAAAGAATTGCTTGGGGCATTGGCAAGCGACCGCCACTACCAGCGCACTCAGCAGGTTCTAGCCTACCTAGATGGGCATCCCAAAGACCTAGATCAGTTGGCAGCGCTGACAGGGTTGGGGCGCACAACCGTGCATCAAACAATTCTTGCCCTCATTAAAGGGGGCTACCAGATTGAAAGGGAAACATCAGGTAACGCTGAAGGTCGCCCTACAATAGCGTTTTTCATTCAGTAGCGCTTACAAACTCAACAACCGTTCACTACAAGGGGTGAAACAAAATGATTAGAAAGGTTGACCTCATCAAACCCGCCGATGAGTTGGGGATAGTCAAAAATAATGCCTTGCAAGAATGGGCAGCGCGGGAGGCGATCGAAACCCTCTCATTCATGTGGGCTGAATGGGCAGTAACTCTATCCGAGGAAGAGTTTAAAGGCGATGTACAGCAGGTTATTTCTCATTTGGAAACCTGGCGTGATGCGGTTCTCCAGCAGGGGGTGATTCAAAAACATCCTCAAGGGGATTAGTGCAATGGATGATCTTAAACAACTTCAGGTTCAACTTAAAAAAACTGAACCTCCTCCAGACGTAATTCTGCAACCCATTATTGAACGATATGGGCAACAGCGTAGATTCTGGGGATTCCGGCTTGTAAACTGTACCGCTGATGAGGATTGGATTGTAGTTGTACGTGAATACCTGACTGGGAGTGATTTGAAGTATTGGCTTAGGGCAGTTGGGGGCACGATGCCTGAAGGGGCGATCGCTCAAGGCAAGTATGCCTCAGAGATGCTTCAGCACTTGATTGTGGCTGGTTGGACAGTTCAAACAACTGAGCCAGAGTATCTAGATAGTTTCTGGTTTGCAGATGATGACTGGGATGATTCTGACTCAGATGATTACGAGCCAATAAGCATTCACATTAAGGAGGCATAACAAAGTGAAAGATGGATTTGAGTTTAGGGCGGTTACGCCTTCTGAAGTTTCCTACATTGGCAATGCAGCGGCGTTGGATGGTGGCTATGTGGCTCTCAGTGAAGCAGTGCAAACCCTGCGGCTGTACGAATCTGCTGATGATTTTAATCTTCGGTTGGCGCTTGTTCCTGACCACTATTCGGTTGGGAAAAAGCTAGACGCTCAGCGGATTTTCAAGATTCTCGAAGATCAGAGAATGTATTTCGAGAACCTTGAAAAGACGAATGGGAATGACATCTACCGGCAATGGAAAAACGACATTGCCGAATACATTGCGATAGCTCAAGGGAACCCGCTGCCAATTGAGTAATCGCTGGCGATCGCCAGTAATCAGAATCATCCAGGGTAGGAAAACCTACCCTGGCTACCGCATTGTTTTTAAACCGTTCACTAAGATGACTAAATTACTAGATTGGGAATCGACGCTAGGGGAAACGGTCAGGATTTACAGGAACCTGAATAACGGGAAAATGTCCATCCAGACTTACATTAAAGGGCGAGGCTGGATAGTTGCAGGGCACGTTACTGACTGCGTAGTGGCAAACGTTTCTTTCAAAGTTTGTGAGTCAAGGCGGCTTCGCGGAATTCAGGATAGGCAAAAAAATGTTCATGCTTGGGGGCAAGGAATACTGATCGCCCAATCCAAGCCAAAGCTAGATGCTCCAGTAGATTTAGCCTATGACCCTTACTTCAACAACTCCTTTGTGGAGCGGCATTCTCAGGCAGAAATTTCTAGCTGCTGTTTCTTGGTAGTTCGAGACAATTTGGTTTTTGTGAGCGCAGACGCTTTGCGATCGCCTGCTCCTGCCCCTGCTCCTCGAAAGCAAAAGGTTAGAGCAACCCAGATCAATCTGGAGCTACCCCTTTTCTATCAGTTTGCAGTTGCCTAATTTCAAAACCGTTCACTAGGTATTGCTATGTCTGAGGTTGTTCAGCATAGCCTGTTTGCTCCAGAGTTAGGGACTGGAAACGTGCCAGTTTTCTTGTCACTGGGAATGGGCTATGACTCCGTTGCGCTGCTACTCGCCTATCTGTTCCATCCAGAACTGAGAGACTTTGACCTAAAAGACCTGATCGTAGTTACGGCCATGACCGGGGACGAGTGGCCCGAGACAAAAACTTTCATGGAAACTGTGGTTCTGCCACTGCTACGACAGTTCCAGATCAGGTTCATTCAGGTAGCCCGTAAAAGTGGGAGCGATCGCGATGGGATTGTAATTCTGAACGACACCCGCAACCCGACCAGACTTTTCATGGAGGGAGCATACAAACTCTCAACCCATTTGCTCAGAAGCGGCATTGTGCCCATGAGGGCGAAAGGTATGCGGCGTTGCTCTCTGCGGTTTAAGGGCTGGGTGCTAGACAAGCTGGTAGAGATGATTTGCGGCACCTCTCCCCGCAGGCGACTGATTGGATTTAATGCAGATGAAACCAAGCGGGTCAAATCTGATAAGAGTTACGGCAAGCAGAACTTTCGCTACTTGCTGGGCTTTAATGCAGATGAGAAAGACCGTGCTGTTAAAGATAAAAGTTATGGAACTGCTCATCAACTGTTTGAGTTCCCGCTCATTCTGTGGGGCTGGGGACGCAAAAAGTGTGAGGAGTTTGTGGATGCAATAGCCCAAGGTTTAGCGCGTAAATCAGCGTGTGTGTACTGCTGTTTCGCGTGTTCCTCTGGAGGCAGAAAGCTGCTGCTCAGGAGCTATGCCCAACACACCCGTGAAGCTGGGCTGACCCTGCTTATTGAGCATATAGCAATGGCCGTCAACCCGACCCAAAAACTCTACGGCAAGCGCAGCGCCCGGAGTGTACTGGAAGAGGCAGGCAACGTAGAGGCATTGCGAGACTTGCACCGTCGCCTCGACGAGTGGCAGGAGTGGGCAGTGTACAAGGTGCGGCGAATCTTCCCCGCGCCCAAGACCCCAGGCGGCAAAAATCCCCAAGTAATGCGAAGCACTCAGATTTTATATAAGGGCACCCGTGAAGAGTCCAAAATCCAATTGGAAAAGGAGGCTCTTAAGCGAGGTTGCGTTTTAGAACTAAGTGATTATTCGTGGCGGTTCTGGACTGTTCCGCGTGGTGAGGTTCGGCCCTATTTAGAAGAAATGTATGTGATTTGCCCTGCTGTGGTTGAAGAGAAGCAGGTTAAACGGTTTGAGGAAACCTGGCAGAGAATACTAAATCCCAATGCAGAACTAGCTTTAGAAGTGCCCTCCAGAGTGCCCCAGAAGGGGCGTAGGAAGGTGAAGGCATGATTGGCGTGATTCAGCATCAACTCTCCCTATGGGAGACTACAGCCCCTCAGAAGCCCGTATCTGAAGCCCTCTTAAAAGACTTAGGAGTGCCCCCAATCATTCACCTCTTGATGAGCTTAGGGGCGGCTCTCAGCATCTCTATTAGCGGTGGGAAGGACTCGCAAGCCATGCTGTTTTGGCTGGTTCATGTTTATAAAGCTCTAGGCTGGAGTGGGCGTATAGAGGCTGTGCATTGCGATCTAGGAGTAATGGAATGGGATACTACCCTGGATTTCTGCCAGCAAATTTGCAGGCAAGCTGGAGTAGATTTGGTGATAGTTCAAGGCGACCTCCTTTTCCAATTGGAAAATCGCAAGAACAAGCTAGTTGCAGAGGGCAATACTAAACCTTTCTGGCCCAGCCTAAATGCCCGTTACTGCACACGCTACAAGATTAACCAGATAGACAAAGACCTACGGAAATTCCAATTGGTAATTGGGGCGGTCGGGATTCGGGCACAGGAGGGCGGCAAACGTGCCCAGAAACCCATCGTTGCAGTTCGAGACATCACAACCCAGTGCATTCTGAGCAAGGGTGAAAAGCTGCATCACCTGACCCCACAGGAAGCCTACCAGCGCTGGGAAGAATTGGGCAGACCTGGCAGACTCGCCCTAGATTGGCTACCGCTGCACGATTGGCGGGTAGAGCGGGTGTGGGAGTGGTGCGGTACAACTCTGGCTGAATATGAGCGTAGGGCGGCTCTGTGGCGTTCAGGAAGGCACACAGAAGCCCTGGAAGGTTGGACGGCTCACCCAGCCTATGCAATGGGCAATGAGCGGCTTTCCTGCGCCCTCTGCATAGCTGCCAGCATGAATGATTTGAAGAATGGGGCCAGACATAAACCAGACCTCCTGCGACACTTGCGAGGCTGGGAGAATGAAACTGGCTGGAGTTTTCAAAACGGGCGATCGCTCAAGGAGGTAGAGGCAGCTTTAGAATCACAAGAAAGAGAGGGACAGGTAAACCTGCCCCTCTCAAAAACCGTTCACTAAGGAGTAGCACAGCCAACAAGTTCCAATAGGAGATAAATCCAAGAGGAATTGAAGTATCGCTGCTCGATAGTGCGAACGCTGTTCAGGCGTTCACCAGAGATCCTAGCATTTAGGGGATTCATCCGGCATTTTGACTGGAGCCTTGAAAAAAGGTAAAATAGTATACCAGCTATTTTACCTTTTTTCAATTGGAATAGCTGCAAACCGTTCACTTTGCGTTCACTAAGGAGAAAATATGAGTTTTGATTCACAGGTTAATCCCCAGTCGGAAAAGACTCCGCCAAAGGGAGAACCGCTAGTAGGTTTCGGCGTGAGACGGGCTGAGCGATACAAGGATTTTCCCGTGCTGGTTTACGATGCTGATTCTGGTTCTGGAATAATTCATGAGGCTATTATTTTGCGACACGCAAAACCTTCCTATTCAGAACTGGGCGATTCCTGGCTGATTAAATTTGAAAAAAGTGGAAGGACTCAGTTTATTCCAGCAGAAATGATTTTTCCGCGTAATGAATCTGAGGAAGGTAAGTAATGCCTTACAACAAATTTACGTTGCGGCAGGTTGTTACAGACTTCGACCTAAAACTAGTTGAGGGCAAAACCTTTTTGCCTGAAATAGAGCCGGTCAAGCCTCAGCCATTGCTAGAACAAACACTGGAGCAGAACTTGCCCTGGGCAACTGCTGTTGGCACTGAGAAAGCCCGCTCTGAAGGAATCATCACCCCAGTGCTGCTGGAAGTTCGGCGCATTCTGGGGGGACGAATTAGCGTGTTCTCAGGGGAAGAATTCACGGTAGATCCAGAGCAAAACCTGAACGGCTACTGTGATTTTCTAATCAGTAAATCGCCAGAGCAGCTTTTTATTGAATCGCCAGTAATGGCGATCGTTGAAGCCAAAAGGGATGACATCAAATCTGGTTTGGGGCAATGCCTTGCCCAGATGGTTGCAGCTCAGTGGTTTAACCAGCGATCTGAGCATAAAGAAGTTGCTTCAACCGTTTACGGTGCTGTCACCACTGGAACGGTATGGCGATTCATGAAGCTGGAAGATCAGATAGCCTCGATTGATCTAGAGGACTATCCCCTACCCCCAGCAGAGAAAATTTTGGGGGCGTTGATCTGGATGATTAAAAACTAATCAGAGGTTTTCAGATGTCGCATGAGTTGCATGAACTGATGATTTTAAGCGACGTTGGCGGCTTCGTTCTACGCCTGTGCGTAGAGTTACCGCCTGGGGTTGCCTTGAAAGACTTTGCAGAACTGGGAGGACTAGACGCTGCAAATTACGTAATTTTCCTGGATATGGAAACAGAGACACTGGAATATCGCGTGGAAGAGAGCAATTACCAGGAAGCAAAGATCGGTATGGTTGCCTTTCTTTGTCAGCAGTGGGGAATCGATATCAACGACCCCGAAACCCGTAAATTATTTGAAGTTGAGGAAGAATGATGGCTGAATCTAATGTAGACCTGCCCAACCGCGTTTCTAGTCTGGAGCGGATTGCGGAAACGAGTTTGCTGGCGATAAGAGAACTAGGAATAAACCAGCGCGAGTTTGCGCTTAACCTTCGTGAACTAGCAGCACAGCAGCGCCAAACTCAAGAAGAATTGCGTGAACTAGCAGCACAGCAGCGCCAAACTCAAGAAGAATTGCGTGAACTAGCAGCACAGCAACACAAAATGCAGGAAGAATTGACAGCCAGTGTTCAGGACTTGCTCGGCATGATGGACGAGCAACGAACTGGCATGGAAGTATTTCGCTCTGACATGACGACGATGCAATCGGAAATCCGAGGATTGCAGCATGAAAACAGGCAGATTTTAGATGTTCTGCTAAATCGCCAAAACCCCGGCGAGGAGGCTAACTAGACCTTCAGTAGGGCGCGATCGCAAGATTTGCGCCCTGTACTTCATTAGTGATTCGCTATGGCTAAAAATGTTGAGATAACATGCGATCGCTGTCATCGCCCGATACCTACATTGGATACCCGCGTATCTGATTTCCTAAAACAAGAGTTTCCAGGGCAAGATATTTGCTCGAACTGTGCCGATGAAATTGACCTAGCGGCACAAGTTCAGCGCCATGCAACTTTGCAGAGGCGATCGCCCTCTGAAGTGTTGTCAGACTGGCTCAAGCTTTATGAGGAGCAATGATAATCCCCTACACTTACCAAGGATTCACAATCGAGGGATTCTATGAGCCGAACGAATCCCTAACCGAGATGTACTTTACAGCCTCCGCTACCCATCCCGATTTAGACCCTGTTTACAGCAAAACAGGGGAGACATGGGAGGACGCGAAGCAGGCGATCGAGACTGAGATTGACGAAATGATCGCTAGTTGGAATTAAATTGGAGTGAACAAAGATGGATGGCATTTTGGATTACGTTTTTTATGTTTATAGAGAAGATGTTCCACTGGACTATCTTCTTTTATCCCTGACCATTTTCATGACCATAACCGCTGCAAACCTTGCAACATTGTTCTTTTGGAGGCAGTTTCAAGGTGGAGCATTAATGGAATTGCTTGAGAAATATATTTGGAATCCCTATTTTGGGCTAGTTCTAGGTTTATCGCTGTCAATCTACTTTCTGGCTGTTCAACGATTCGGGCTTTTGCACGTTCCCGTTGCAATTGTGGTTTCAATCGCCTCAGAGTTGATTTTCCCTAAATTACTCAAGGTGCTGAAGGTTTGATCCTGCGGCGATCGCTCTCCCACCTAACCGCGCACCCCAAAACTAGCGAATGGGAACGCTATCAGCGAATGACCCCCCAGAGCCATGCTGAAGCAATTCCACATCAACACAGTAGCCGCCTCTGAACTGGTATCCCACACCAGACGGCTTGCAATCTACAGGCACTTTGGCTTGAGAGCAGAGAATGCTTTCATCTGGTCAAGGTGCTTTTTCGTGCGCGATGACCTGAGCAACATTACCTTGGGCGATCGCTCATTCCTCAACCACTTTTGCTTTCTGGAGAACGGAGAAGCGATCGAGATTGGCGATAACTCCTGCCTGGGCCCGAGTGTGAGAGTCCTGACCACGACCCATGACATCGGACCTCATAGCAGGCGCGTGGGTAACGACTGCGTTCGTAAACCCGTCAAGATTGGTAAGGGCTGCTGGATTGGTGCAGGGGCAACCATCTTGCCGGGGGTGACAATCGGCGATGGCTGCGTGATTGGGGCTGGAACGCTGGTTCACCGGGACTGTGAGCCAGATGGGGTTTACCTGGGGCTTCCGGCAAGGCGATCGCGATCGCTCGAAACCGTATTACCCTTCAGCGGGACAGCACTTCAGCAGCGTTCTGCGAGTTAAGATCCAGCGTTGCCTCATTCCCCCCAAAAATCACCTCCTCAGACCAATAGGCTACCTGCGAATCATTGGAATAGGCGGAATAGAGCGCATACATTCCTAGCGGCAGTTCAGCAAACTCATACGCCCCAGTTTCGTCAGTGCGAGTGTTTAAAGCGCATTCCCGTGGAGCTTTCTGGTTCACAGTATTTAACTCGCGCCACAGCTTCTGAAAGTTATATTCAGCATCCATTGCGGGATTTGTGGAAGTGGAGCGTTTAAAGTCGGCTGGGTTCTCGTTTAGGCAAAGCCAAACGGTTGTGTTTTCCAATGGTGCACCATTTAGGGATAACTGCCCTGACAGTGAACCTATTGGGGGTTCTTCCTCTACTGGTGCTGACTGAGTGCTACAGCCTGCGATCGCCAGCAGCAGGGCGATGCTAAGAAACTTCTGCATTCTCTGGTTCCCCTTGCTGTAACTGGGCGAGTTGGGCTTGCAGGGCAGCAATCTGAGCATCTTTGCCGTTGGGCTGGCTAGCAGCGGCGGGAGTTGGCGCAAAGCCCTTACCGCTAGTTTTGGAAGCATCATCTCCCAAAATTGCTGATACCAATTGTGGCTGAGCTGCAATTGATTCACCCTGGAGCTGTTCCTTCTTCAGATCAGCCATGATTGCGCTGAAGGGCGAGATAACTGCCATGATCTCATCGACATCCAGCCGGATTTTGCTGGACTCATGCAACCGCTCATTCTCGCGCCAGCGCTCAAAGCGAACCAGCTTCGGATCAATATCATCAAAAACCTCTGTTACCCGTTGGGCAAAGGCGGCTCTAACATCCAGGTTGTTATTGAGCTGGATGAGAACCCGCTCACCCCATTCTGAATACAGCTCCTTCGAGGCGGCTTCGATTGCCTTTTCACCCTTCACATGAGCTAAACGCCCTCTCTGTTTAGATGAAAACTCATCTAGAGCGGCGATTAAGCCTTCTCCAGTCTGCTTAATCTGCACAAAGTTGGGCAGCATCAGCGACAGGAAAAACATTGCATCTAAATCTGTAGCTTCAGCGCTGTAGGTCTTGCCACGCAGTTGAATCGTGATGGTTTTCTGCATAATTTTCTCCTTGCTAGGCTCAAGTCTTCCCGTTTGGCAAGGATTTTAACGTGATTTTCCAATTGGAATTTGGGGGTGCATCCCAAAACAGCGATTGGTGAACTATGAGCTTGTTCATTATCTTGATGGTTCTCAGCCTGCCTTCTGGATTTAGTGGGCATCCAATCGCTTCATCAAAGAAGGTAGGCTTTCCCTCTACTGCTGCTGTTCGGACTTATGAAGATTGACGACCGCTCTAACTTTGTTCAGATGTTTAGCAACGTTTGCTCACGTTGCTCTCACTTTAATGAATCCTCTGTATTCGGGAAAAAGCTAGTCTGCAAAGCCTTCCAGAACGGCATCCCAACTGATATCTGGCAGGGGCGCAACCCTCACACCAAACCCTACCCCAACGACAACGGGGTTCAGTTTGAACTGCACTCAGACGCAAAGAAATAATCATGGCTAACGCTGACGTTACACCCCAAGAACAGGCTCAATTGCGTAGTCTAGGGCGATCGCTCCAGGAAATTTTAGGTTCTGTGTTCTCCAAAGGACGCATTAATAAGGTTCATGGCTTCACGGCTGATAAACGAGGCAACATCATTGGGGTGTTCTCCAGCGGTCGGGACATCTACAACTTCACGATCACCAAGGATGACAAAGTTTCCTACAAGGAAGTGGGGGCAGAGAGCCGCAATGATAGCTACCACTACAAGCTAGGGCGATGGCTTGCATCACAGCGCTCTGACGGCATGATGATCAAAAAGAATTGCACCGTTGGGGAAGAGTGCGGCGATGCCTGCATACCCAAGGGGGCAGTCTGCCATCAGGGGATACCAACCGCTCAGCAAGCTAAAACCGCTGCAACCCGTGCTGTGCTTAAAACGGGTTCACAGATTGCAAGAGCAGCCACACTGATGGCGTTGGCAGCCGGTGCAACTGCGATCGCCGCCTATGCTGCCAGCAAAGTAGACCCGGAGCAAGTTCGCCGGGGCATTCAGCAAGCAGCCAGAAAGGTTGGGCTATCAGGTGAAAACCTCACAGCGGCTCAAGATTTTGCAGGCAAGTTAGTCGGCATCACGCCACCAGACCGACGAAATCCGCTGCAAAAAGTTGGCGATACCATTCAAGCGGCTGGGCGAGAATACGTTGAACTTTGGCAGAAAGCTCCTGTCGATACGGCAATAGCACACCTTTCAGTGGGTTTAGTGCTTTATAGCGTTGAGCAAATTAGTGAGAATTTAGGCTACATCCCTCAAGGCACATTGCACCAAACAATTAGTAAAGAGGCAGTTAGTGAGCGCTTTGCTCAACCTTCTCGACCTTCCCAACCTGCCACGCCCAGAGTAAATAGCCGTTCTAATTCTTGGGGTGCTTAATCATGGATGAGCGGCAGTTTGTATTAGGACTGGGTGCATTGATTGGTAAGCACGGGTTTGGGGGCGATCGCGTCCGGGTACGAAGCTGGGAGATGGATGGTGAAGCTGTTAAGGGCGAATTCCAGAAAGACGATAAGCTCTTTCAATTTAGGATCAGCAATCGTGGACTGAGCTATAAGCCAACTGGCACCCGCAGCGACTCCTACATGGTGGGTTTAAAGCTTCAGCGCCAGGGCGCTAGCCTGACCCAGCGGCGCAAATCAGCAAGCTATGCGGTGGGTTATGTCGGCAGGGCTGACGCTCAGAAGCAATGTGACAGCCCGACCAGCTATAGCTGTGGAGCAACCTGCATCAGTGATAAAGACCAGTGCCACATTAACGGAGCTGCTTCCATTGCAGACTCAAAGCGGGTATTGAGCGCTGCCAAAAGGTTAAGTATGTTTGGCTCTGAGCAGCCCAAACCGCGCAACGAAGCAGTGATCGCTAAGCGGTTGAAGATTATTGAAGATGTGATTCGTGGCTCAACGGACCATGAAACGCTGGTATCTCTTGACCACGACGGGAATTTGATGGCGCGAATTGAAGGAGATGAAACCTCTGTAGGCTTCACAGAAGAGGAAGCCAAACGGATGGAGGGAACGATCCTGACCCACAACCATCCAAGCTGGAGATATCCGCCTGATGACCCCAGAGTGGTTGGGCGATCCTTCTCGCTGCCTGACATTCAAACAGCCAGCGTTCTCAATCTGTCTGAGATTCGGGCTGTTTCAGCCGGTGCAGACTATTCACTGAAGCCAGGTGAGGGAGGTTGGGGCAACTACCCGCTGGTCGTGCAGCCAACTTATACCAAACAAGCTGTACTCACTCACATGGAGCTAAGCCACAAAATTCGCCAGGGTGAGATGAGTGCAGAGCAGGCAGAGCAAGACTTTCAGGGCTTAATCGTTCAGCGTGTCGCGAAAGACCTGGGATGGACTTACACCGAAAGTAAGCGCCCGCTTTCTAAGGAAGATCGGCTGAAAGCTAAAAAAACGTCTGACACCTACGGCATTCCGCTTTTTCCAGGCAGCGAGGCAACAGCTAGCGTATCGGTGCAGCAAACACTTGGCACAGTCCTACGTGGAGCCTTAATTGCAGGGGTTGTTGCTCAAGTGTATGCAGCCTACAAAGCTGCTGAAGACTATGAAAACTACGAACGCACCAATCGAGGTCAATAACTTTATGGATATTGGGTTAGATACGCATTCAAAGATATCTGGTTGTAAAACACCTTGTACCGCTCAGGCATGGTTCTGGAGCAATGAATCGGGATGGCGACAGCCTGCCCGACGATGGGCACTGGGACAATCGAGTGAGGTGGCAGCTCAGCGGGACGTGATGGCAAAGCCTGCTTGATTGAATCATAAACATCAGTTCTATAAACGATGCCTACAGGCAGTGCAGGTAACTGATCTTGCTTGGCATCAAAGTCGGCTTTTAGCTGTTTTAGCTTCTCCAGGCTAAGGCTCGAATCATCTGCACTAAAAGTCATTGCACGTCTCTCCAAAGTAGCTAACTCAAACGGTACAGGGCGATCGGGAAACCTAACCACAGGTTAACTACCCGTGAGTCCATGATTGCAACCGATCTCGACCGTTCCACTACATCATTCACCCCCAAAGAGCTAAAGCAACGGTTGACCCGGATGCTGAAGATTATCTTTGAGCGAGCATACGGGGATATCACAGCGGTTCTGGCGGTTGAAGCTGAAGCAGAAGACCACATTGAGGGGCTATTTCGCGACGGCAAGAAGCTAATCGAGTTTTTAATTAAGGGCGACAAAATCACATACAAAATCGCTACCCGTAGCGATCGCCTGGATAGCTGGGTAGCTGACCACATTCGGACCGAACACCCGAACTTGCCCCGTAAAACTGGCTCTGCTGAGTACCTGGTTGCCTACCTGGATGGTCGGACCCGAACTGACAGCGCCGCTCGCAAGCAGCCAGCCAAATGTGTAGACGGGCTATCCTGCGGCTTGTCATGCATTGACCCTAACGAAACCTGCAACCTGAAGCCATCGGCGATCGCCTCCCCAAAGGAACTACGAGCAGTGCGGCAAACTGCCAAAAACCTATCCCTTGCAATGGGATCGAAGGTTGGAGGCAGAAGCAAAAAGCCAGTGGTTGATCCAGAGTTTGAAGGTAAAACGATTCGAGAGCTACAGAGAATTGCATCAGAAAGGAATGTTTACCGCTCTCACCATATGTCTAGCGAGGAGTTGCAGCGGGTTCTAACCGAACTCAAACGCGACCCAGATCAACAGGAACGGCTGCGTAAGACGCTAGAAAAGCAGCGTTTAACCAAGAAGGCTTACAAAGGTGCAACAGGCGATTTTGGCAAAATCTGGGAGCAGCTTGAGAGGGTAACTAAAGCTGCTAATACCAGCCCCCAAGCTGCTGCCATCTTTGCTGCAACACTTCTGGCGGGTGTTGCCGTTGGGCAATACACAAAGATGCGCGACAACTACAAAACTGAGCTAGCTGAATCAGCTCAGATGGCGATGCAACGGGCTAAAGAAATACCCATTGAGAACACAGATAAACCCAACATTATGTTTGCTGTGGGCGGGTTCTCATCAATTGGTTCTAGCGGTCAGGCAATCAAAGACCAACTTGCACCCAAAGATAAAAGCCCTGGAGAGCAATGGTTTCAGTTGCAGAATTTCATCATCCCTTTCAATCACCGAGAATTTGACATCCCTGCGCCGGAAGCCAGTAAGCACAACGAAGACGGCTCATACAACCCTTTCTATTTAGGGCACGTTGCCGTCAATACGTTCGGCTCTTACATGCAGAACTTGTTTAAAGGAAGAAATGAAGCAGCAGTCGATCTAGCTTCCGAAATGTATGCCTATGGCGCTCGCTACAAGGACTCAGCGCTCAACGTTTTGGGGCATGGTGCTGGCGGAAATGTGGTGAGAGAAGCTGCCGAAATTTTGCAGCGGATGAAGCCAAATGACGATGGCATAAACGGTAGCGAAATTGTAAAACGCCTCAACATCGTCAACCTGGGTACACCGTTCTTTGGGTTCACTGACGATAAGTTTTGGAACAACGTTAATAACAAAACGATTACCTCATCTCAAGACCCGTTCTCATTTCTTCCTAAAAAGTTGCCGCAGTGGATCTCAACAGTTCCAGGGCATGAAATTGGCGATTATCTCAACAACAATGAGGTACGAGAGCGGTTGCTAGAAACCTACAACTACTTCGATTCCAGCCTAAGAGGGCTAGCGGGTAGGGCTGCTCAAGACAAGAAAACTAGAAGTGCCATTGGAGAAGTTTTATCGGCTGTTGCACCAGCCCCCTTCGCTGCAATCTACAACCAGCTTGGACGAATTAAAGATGCAGCTCAGAAAAATCCTGAAGCGGCTGCATTACTCGGTGTTGCCCTCACAGCCCAAACGAGCAAGGTTGCCTACAACTACATGAGCGATCGTTATCGCAATAACCTGGGCGAAGCAGCAAAAGATGCAGGGCGCGAGGCAGATGCGATACAAGGGACTGTTCCCAACGTTAAAAAGCCCAACGTCATGTTTGTGGTGGGAGGAACTGACGCGCCTAGTGCTGAAATTAGCCAGAAACTAATCAAAGCCAGCAATGCTGCTGGAAACGATCCGGGTTGGATTGACGGCAAAAATCAGATTGTTAACTTTGACCCAGAAGGGCGCGAAGAC
This sequence comes from Leptolyngbya sp. FACHB-541, assembly GCF_014695875.1. Lineage (NCBI taxonomy): Bacteria > Bacillati > Cyanobacteriota > Cyanophyceae > Leptolyngbyales > Leptolyngbyaceae > Leptolyngbya > Leptolyngbya sp. FACHB-541. The sequence continues at coordinate 109,369 of NZ_JACJPC010000015.1, forward strand.
ACTCCAAAGGATCTGCCGCTTGGAGATGTTGGAAAAACTGCGTACACCGTTGTCAAAGGGTTTGGGGGGATGGTATCAAGCACCCTCCAGGCTGGGAAAAACAATGACGCGATTCGCCTTGCCGCTCAGATGTACGCCTATGGCGACAAAGAGATGTCGAGCGGTGGCACTAGAGCCTACGCCCCAATTAATGTTGTGGGCTACGACACGGGTGGACTTGTTGCCCGTGAAGCAATTGATATCCTGCGACGCATGAAGCCTAACGGCTCACTCGTCGCTCAACGGGTGCAGCTTGCAACGTTGGGCACTCCTGGATTTGGACTTGCCAGCCAGGACATGAAAGAAATTAACCTGATGGGCGATAGTGATGCGGTTTCGGGATTGCCGTTTTTCCAAAGAGGAGAAGGGAAAACGGTGTCTGCTGCTGGTGTAAATGGACATTCGATTGATGACTATTTAGCAAGTACCGATGTCATGCAGAGCATGACCAAAGCATTCCAAGGTAATGCCCGAACTCGCAGGGTGACGAAGAAAGGCAGCACTCGTAAGCCCAGCAAGAACAAGTCTGCGGCTCCTGCTCAAGCTGCCAGTACATCACCAAAACAACCTAATATCAGCGTGCCGCCACGCAACCCCGGCGATTCCCACGATCCTAGAAACATTGCTAATTGGAATAGCCTCTCTAATAGCCGACAGGGTGAGTTGTTGCTCAAATACAAAGAACACCTGGATCGTAAAGCGGCTAGGCAAAAGAAGGCATCCCAGATGGCGCAAGCCTATCAGCAGTCGCAAGCTCCAGCTCCAGCCCCAACTCCTACTCCAGCTCCTACCCCTCCAGCTCAGCCCCCAGCGCCTCAAAAAACTCGCCCCAAGAAAAAGAACGCGAGTAGTCAGCAAAAGCCTCCGGGCAAGCCATAGGGGGCACTAATGGAAGGAATTAACCCAGTCAGCGCTGTTGCTGAATCAAATGCAGTTCAGCTAATCATCAGCGCAACAGACAACGCCAGCAGCATTTTCAAAGGTGCCACTGCTCAGCTAAGTACCTTTGGCGATACAGCTTCGCTTGTTCGATCCCGGTTCCTTGAATTAGGAACAGTTGTTGGGCTGACCAGTGGGGGACTGCTCACAAGGCTTGCTGAACTCAGCCAGGTACTTGGGTTCATTCGAGACATTTTCAACTCTGAGGCAGGGCAAGCATTATTTAATGGCGTAAAAACACAGGCAGATGCAGCCGTTGAACAGGTTGAGGATTTAACGGTTCTCCTGAGCAGTTTAGCCGCTGGAGGTAGCCCATTTTTAGATGGAATTCTAGGGAAAGAAAGCCAGGTTGAGGCGAGAACTCAAAGCCTTGCTCGCACGATCGCCCAAAACTTACTCAAGAACATCCCTAGTGAGCTAAAAGATAACCCACTAATCGGGAATGCACTTTCAGGAGCATTGAACTTTGGCTTAGACCAGTTCATTGAATCTCAACTACCTGGTGGCATTAACCAAATTTCGCAAGGGCTTGCAGGCGGTGCTGCTAAAAGCTTCTTCGTTCCAAACGACGTTAAGGAGTTACTGACAGGTAACTTTTTTAATTCTTTAGAAGACATCACAGCCAGAAAAATTGAGGAAGGGCTGCGTAAGGCATACGAGAATTTAGATGCGATCGCCTTGGGTCAGGAAGACGATGCAGCCGCACTAGGAGCCGCCATTGCTGACTCTGTAGCAAAAGGCTTCCAGCTATCAGATGTCGCAGCAGAAGCGCTTGATGAAGCTTATTCCAAACTCAGCGATTTACCTTTCCCGATTAATGAGCTTGCCCAGTCAACAGCCCCAGCCGTTAAAAAGCTATTAACAGACCAGTTGAAGGGGTTAGATGAACCTTTTCAAAATGCGATTAAACAAGCTATTTCAATTGCGATTACGGGCGGCGATTTTAAGGAACTTCGAGATCGGCTTTTAGCAGAAATACAAAGTTTAGATGAACAATCAGGCGGTTTAGTTGGCGCAGTTGGGGAGAGTCTTGGGGGGCGGCTAGGTTCTGCTTTTGGCAAGGGTTTCGCCTCGGAGATGCTAGCTCAGGTTGGGGCATCCGTTAACAAGATTGATGGATTTATCAGAAATTCAGTTGATTTTGTTGGCAGTATCCCAAAGACACTATTAGAACCCATCGAAGGGGTTGGCGCTGTTTTTGGCAACATTGCCGGATTTGGTGAGCCGCTAGAAGTCTTCGGTGCCCTGCAAAAGGGAGCTTTAGATATCACTGAAGGTATCTTTACAGCGACCCAGCAATTAGCTTTCTTCAGTTCAGGTTTTCAAGCGCTCCAGCAGTTTGTAGTTGGCGGCCCGTTTGAGCTGTTGATTGGGCAGTCGATTAGACTGCGTGAACAGTTGCTTGCTACTCAAAGCAGCTTGGTTGCAACTCAGCAGGTTTTGCAGAATGGTAGTGCGATCGCTGACCCAACCATTGCGATTCAGGCGCTAGAAGCTCCGATCAATTCAGCGATTGACCAACTTCGCAAAGGCTCTTTAGAGCTAGTCGGGGTGACATCAAACGACCTGGTTGATGCATTCCAGATTATCTCTGGGCAGATCGGCAATATCAATGTTGGGCTAGATGAAGCGGCTGAACTAACCCTTTCTGCCGCTGCTAGCATGGGTACTCTTGGAATTCCGCTAGTCCAGGCGCGGCAAGAGATCACCAGCATCCTGCAAGGGACTATCGACATGAATTCAATCATGGCGAAGTCTCTGGGATTGACCAATCAGCAAGTCGCTCAGTGGAAAAGTCAGGGGCGCTTGTATGACGAATTAATGAAGCGGTTTGAGGCATTCCGATCCGGAAATGCTTTGGCGGCAATGTCGCTAGGTGGACTCACCTCGAACATTCAAGAAATTTTTGATGAGATTGGGCGAAAAGCTGGTGAACCGTTGCTTGACCCCTTGCTAGAGAAACTGAGCGGTTTATATGAATACCTAAACCAGAATTTAGATTCTTTATCGGAGAGCATCGGGGCTTTAATTGCTCAGGTGTTTGAGGCTGTTGAGCAAGCCTTTGATGCACTACTAGCGCTATACCAATCAACTTCTAAGTTATTAGAATCTGTTCCCCAATATTTAATAAAGTCGCTATCCAGTGCGATTAAAGAGTTTGCACTCGCGATACAGAAAGTTATACCAATCGTTCAACCTGCTATCAACGTCATTGCAGAACTAGCAAAACAGGCTTATGCATTAGGCGGCCCGTTTCTGAAAATTGCACTTCAGGCGCTGGTGCTGCAAAAAGCAGTTTCTATTGTCTCTGGTAGCTTTGGCGTTCTGTTTCAAACCCTGCCGGGAGTTGGGGAAATCCTATTTTTCTTGTCTGGACGCTCCAATTCTCTGGTTAACACCTTTGCTTCCCTCACCAAACAGCTAGGGTTTGGTGCTGCGGGATTCCTGACGTTAGGCAAGTACATGGAGGCTATTCCAGGGCTTGCCGGGTTGATTGCTGGGAAGCTTGGCCCGTTTGGTGGAATGCTCGCAGGCTTTTTGCCCCAAATTGCAGGTTTTGGTATAACGCTAGCTGGACTGAGCCGCACAATTCCAGGGCTAGATAAAGTGCTGTTTGGTTTAGCCAAAAGGGTGCCTGATGTCGTTGGGGCGCTGGCTGGCTTCGTGGGCAATTCAGAAGTATTAGGAGGTGTACTTGCCCCACTAGCGCCAACCATTCAGCAGCTAGCTCAAAAAATTGCTGTTTATGCTGGACAGGTTGATAATGCAGCGTTCTTTAATCTCCAGTTCCAAAATGCTGCAAAGGCGGCTGGAGCAGCATTGAGACAGCAAATGCTCACCTTTGGCTTAATGTCAGCCGGGGTTTTTGCTGCACTCTACATCTTCGATCGCTTCGTTCTCAAAAATGACAGCCTGCTTGAAACGCTAACTTTAGTCGGCAATGCGTTGAAAAAAGCTGGAGCTGCAATTTACGACTTTTTGACGAACCCAATCGTTGTTGCAACAGGCATCGTCGTTGGGCTTAGCGTTGCAATTCAGGCTGGTTTACTGCCACTCATCATTCAGCTATCTCGAACTTTCGCAACTCAGGCGATCGCCGCTGTCACCAATTGGGCTAAAACTGCAACCACTGGAGTTGCTGCTTTCTCGGACGGGATTAGGAAAGCCGCAACAATGACAAGTGAATTGTTCACTGGAACAATTAGCTTTCAATCTCAAACCCGCCAGCTTCAACAGCAGCTCACGGCACAAAGCGATGTGATTGAGCAAGCGATCGCCGACCGAACGGCACAGTTGCAGCGACTGGATGACCAGCTTACCCAGGCTGGGGACGATAAGCGCTACACGACCAGACGGGAGGGGTTAGGGACTCAAAAGCGGTTAGTTCAGGGAGAGCTAGACAATTTATTGAGCCAGCGCTCAGGCATTGCGGAGCAGCTTAAAGCAGCCGAAGCGCAGATGGCAGCAACAGCGTCGAAACCGATTCTATCGGGGCAGGCGTTCAATCAGTTTGCTCAGAACGTTCAGGGCAAAGCAACTGCTAGCTTAAAGCAGTTTCAAGGTGTGGCTCAACGGCTCAGCGGCGATACCCTAATTCGCTTAGGGCAAGGCTTAGGCAAGTTAGGGCTTGACGATTTTGCGATCCAAACGGCTGATGCTGGCAACAACCTGTTTGCGTTGGGCAAACAAACGCTTGAATCAGAAAAGGCTCAGGGTGGTTTGCTGGGGGCGGTTAAAGCATCCTCTATCAATATTGGGAATTTCCAATCCAAAATCGCGGGTGCAGCGACTGGGTTAAAAACATTCGCCTTAGAAGCTAAAACAGCAGCAACTTCTGCGATTAGTGGATTTGCCGCAGCAGTCGGACCGGCATTCGCTCTGGTAGCAGCGATCGCCATTGTTGTGGAATCGATTGGGCTGTACAACAAGATTGCAAAATCTGGTGAGAAGTTTACCGATGGTTTGGGCGATGCGGTTGAGGAATTCCAGACCAAAATTGATACTCTGAGCCGTTCGATCGCAACGCTTGAGGGACAAATGCGGGGGGCGTTTGGCCGCCCGATTGATTACGCTTCAGAACGGCTGAAGGAACTGGAGAAAGATGCAAGTTGGCTGAGTCGGCTAGGCGACATGATCACCACAGCGGGAACGTTGGGGTTAGGCGACAATGGCGGCATGGTCAGGCTAGAGGGGAGAAAGCGCTTAGAAAAAGAGGCTGAAGGATTCCGGGAAATGCTGGATCAATCAGCCGAATACCGAGATGAAATCTCCGAGAACTGGGATGCACTGATCGACAATGAGCAGGAATTAGCCAGCCTCATGAACCAGAAGGCGGAAGCTGATGCCAAAAATGATGAGGATGAATCCCGCAGACTCGCCAATTTAATCAAGGACAGACAGGAATTAGCCGAAACCCAGAAAGGCGAAATTGATGCGCGAATTGAATATTTAGAGGAACAGAAGCCGCTCAATGCAGAATTAGCAGATGATCTGGCTGAAGAATTGCGATTGCTTAAAGGTATTCGCAGTGAGATGGAGGCGATCAACGAAACTCAAATTAAGCCTCCAGAGTTGCCTAGATTAGGCGGCAAATATGAGCAGCTTCAGACCCAGGCAGCGGCAGCAATTAAGTTCCTCCGAGAAGGGGTAGGCACGTCAGAACAACTTGAGCAAAAGTCTCAGGAATTGTTTGAATCAACTGAGCAGCAGATTGCACTAGGGCAAATTTCCCAGGAAGAAGCAATTAGCCGCTATGAACTACTCGCAACCAATGCCAGCAGTTCTGCTGAAATTCAAATCAAGGCTCAAGATGCAATTTCTGGGGCAGTCAAGGCTAGCGGCGAAATCCAGGTGCAGGAAGCCCAAACGCGCCAGCAACAGATTCAGCAATTAGCCGCAGATGGGGCACTCAGTTCTGTTGAGGCAGAGCGGCGAATCAGTGAAGCCACGCTTGAAGAATCCGGTTTGCGGCTTGAAGCAATAGAGGCTGAATACCAGAAGCGGGCTGAGCTGAGGGAGAGGGAGCTTCAGGACACCCTTCGCGAAATCGATCAGAATATTGCCGCTGAGGAGACAGCGCTAGCGGCTGCCCAGGGCGACCCCACAGCAGGGCGAGAGGTGGCAACTACGGAAATGAATCGCCTAGAGAATGAGCGGGAAGAGGTCAAGGAGGAATTGGCTACCCTCAACGCTGAAATTGAAAAGGCTAAGGCTGACGCTCCCCGGCGGGGACGCGGGGCAACTGAAGCTAAGGCTGAGATTGACAAATTGCAGGAGGAAGCGACCCTTCTCCAAAATCAAATTGATGCAGTTGATGGGGCACTAGCGCAGGCAGAGCGCGACTACCGGAATGCAGGAGAGAAAGATCCCGAAGCGGAGCAGACAGCTAGAAACAACATCAGAGCTTATGGCGAAGAGAGGCGGCTGGCTACCGAGGCGTTAGCCGCCCAAGACACTGAGGATCGTCGTCGCACTAATACCCAGATTGAGCAGGAGGAAACTACCGCAGCTCAGACCCGTGCCCAAATTCGAGAGCAGGAAAATCAGGAGATTCTGGAGGACTTTGACCAGACTCAGCAAATCCTGGATGGGATGCGAACCAGGGGACTCGTTTCCGAGGAGGAATCATCGGCTAAATCCCTCGAAATCACCAACGCGCGGCTAGATGAGGAGTTAGCCCAAATTGAGGAACAACGGGCACTGCTGGACGAGAACGACCCCGGTTATGCCGCAGCACTGCGGGATTTGGAGGCAAAGGAATCTGAAATCTACAAACGCAGAAGTGATGCTCTCAAAAAGTTTTATGCCGAACAGGTGGCGATCGCCGACCGAGCCCGTCGCCGTTTGCTTGATACAGCAGCGCTGGTAGAGACAGAAACCAATCTGTTAATCCAGCAAACCCTCAATGACCGTGAGATTCAGCAGCTCGAAGCTGACCAGATGCGGCTAGAAACCGCTGACGCACGGGCGAAAGAGGAACTAGAGATTGAGGAGGCAAGACTCGCTCAGCTCGAAGCAATTCCCCGCTACGATGACCCGGAGGCTGAAGAGGAACGGCAACAGCAGATCCGCCAGAGTCGGCAGCGTACCAGTGACCTAACCCTGAAGATTGCCGAAACTGAATATCGCCGTCAGGAGTTGGCACGTAAAGCACTCCAGAAGCGGATTGATGAGCAGGTTCAATCGTTTGAGAACAAGGGGCAGGCAGCGACCCTCGCGCTCCAGCAGGAGCAACGGGCGATGGATGCGATCGCGAAGACCTACGAAAACCAGAACAAGATTCTGGAGACGCGCAAAGGGCTGCTTGAGGCAGGCGCAAACCTGCTCAACGCTCAACTCAATGCATTGTCAGCAGCTTCAACGACTGACTCTGAGCGCAAAGACATTGCTCAAATTACCGCAGCTATCCAACTGCGTACTCTGGATCAACGCCAAGCAATTGAGCGAGAAATTCTGCTCTTAAATCAGGAGCAGCAACGAATTGCACTGGAACGAGAGATGACAGAAAATCGCATCGCCCAAATCCAGAACACAGCCGATACTGCTGGCAGGTTTGCAGACCTTGCCGAAGTGGTAGCAGATCCAGAATCAACCCCTGCACAGCGGCAAGCAGCAGAACTCCAACTAGTCGCCAGCATTGCTGAAGGGCAGGGCTTACAGCAGCAAGGAGCAGAATTAGAACGCAGCCGCACACTGCAAGAGCGGCTAAACCAACGGGAAATTGAGGTTCAGGACATGAACCAGGACGCAGAACGGTTGAATGCTGAAACCGAGTTTATTGATTCGCTTCGTAGCCCCGACCAGCGCAGACGGGCCAATCGCCAAAGAAGGGGCGAATTATTGGGAGAACTCGGTATCAGTGGCGGTCGTCAAGAGTTACGCCAAGCCAGCAGATCTATTGCTACTAGCACTCTCGCCGATATGTATCCCGGCGAGTTTGGGCGTGATTATCAGCAGATGCCCATTACTCCCGGCGTTTCAACAGCAGGGTTAATGCCCCAGATGCCAGCCAGCATGGGATTGCCTCCACTGCCTGCACTGACCGGGGCAAACCCAATGCAAATGCTAAACGGCTTTTCTCAAGGCATCCCTGAACTAACAGCCGCAATGGGTGATGTTTCAAGGTGGCTTGAAAGTCTGGGAGGGCTGAATTTCCAACAGGAAAACACCTACATCAACCAGTTCACTGGCGAAGACGTAAATAACGGACGCTTCCGCAACAAAGTACGGCAGGAGGTCTATGACACTAACGTAGACCTAGCTCAGCAGTTGCAGCGGCGTAACTAGGGACGGGAACCTTGAAGCTATGACACACGATTGCACGATGGCATCCAAAGTCAAACGCCTGCTCATTCCTTGCTCATTGCAGCTCAAGGCAGCGTTTGAAGCACCTGATCATTGGTTTGAAATAGTGGACAATCGCCGCTACTTGCGGCTCTGGATAGAGCGGCAGCGCTATACCCCTATCCGGGATGAGAAGCCCGACCAGGCGACTTACATCGATACCCTCGTTCGCCCGATCGCTCGCATCACCACAGCAAGGGTTGGGTTTGAGGCAACTGTCATTGATCAGTACATGGATATGCTCTACCTGATAGAGGCGATCGCCCATGATTCCACCACTCCCAACAAGCGGGAACATAAACCGCTGATAGTTCTAGATTTTGTTCGCCCAGAGGGGGAGGATCGGGTGATTGCCCTGCGCCAGAACCGGGAAGCATTCACAGCTAGAACGGGCAGAATTATTGGCATCAAAGAAAGTAGTGGTGCAATCGGCACTGGCACCAAACTTTACGGCAAAGGGTTCGCGATCGCCTTCAAAGAGTTAGGCAGACGGCGAATCATCGGTTAATTGCCCTCTGACCTCTAGCCAAGCATTAATCTCAAGCATTGCTCGATCCCGGTCGAAGTAATAGCGCCCTGGGTACCAACCATCATGGGAATCAATGTGCAGCGCTGCCCCATCCAAAACATCCAAAACAGCTAGGAACTTACCCCGGTTGCAATACTGTGGACGAGGCTTAAGCGCGATGATGCAGTGCCGTCCTCGAATGTACAGGTAGACCTCATTAACGGGTTTGGAGTGAACGACCATCACCCACTCACCCACAGGAATGTTGCCTAGATCCTCAAACTCAGGGTCAACCAGGGGGACATTGCTAAAGTTCGATACCACTCAAAACGTCTCCTCAATCGGGTGCTAATTAGCCTATTTGAAGCCCAATAAGGGATTTACCGAACCCACTTTGGGATACTTAAAACCCTTAGCAGGGTAACTGAGGCTCTGACTATCCCTAAATTGTCCTCTGCACGGCGACTAGAGGCTTCGGGAAAGTTGAGAGAATGTGGACTATTTCTAATCCGAGACTTCCAGCTCAGCCCGATTCTCCCAACACAGGGGGTTCAGTTTGCGCGTTCGACACGGGGCAGACGGTGCCAGCGCTGGCACAAATCGATCTGCAGGCCCAGTACAAAGCCCCTGACATCATCACCGACTGGAAACCAACCACCACTGTGCTGGAGGTGCCAGCCTATGAGGGCGATCGCTTCGAGTTAGATATAAGCGACACCGACTTAACGCACCTTGACGCGCTAACGATTGGTGGCAGCGTGTTTGTTCCAGCGAAAGATTCAGACAACCTGCAACCTGGGGAATTTGCTCTAAATCCAATTAGAAAAACCGTTTCGGTTCGGGTGAATGCGAAAGCCAAACCCGCGCCAACGCAGCAGATTAGAGTGCTGGGCGGGGTTGCGAAAATCCCGACCGATTATGTTCCAAGTTCCCTGCTAAAGGCGCTGGAGGGATTGCCTGTAAAAGGCAAAATTACTTGGACAAAGAGCTTAGAGCAGCATCCCTCTGGAACGCTTGAGCTAGTAGCACTGGAAGACTCGATTGAAGAGGTTCGAGAGCGGCTGAAGAACGGGACTGAATTAACCCTGTTTGGAATAGGATTTAGCGTTGCCAATTTTGACGACCACCTCTATGAGGATGGCTTTTACGAAATCAGCGTGTCGCTGACCGGAAAGTGGGCAAGACCTTGCTACAATCAGCCCTCATTCCTCAAGCCAGAGGCGCAAACAGGTAGCGATAGTGATGGACTTTACGATTCTGATTGCGGCATCAATTACAAAGCCGATCAGGAAACTAGAACCCGCTACAGCATTCCGATTAAGGACTTAGCCGAACAAGTTGACGTACCCCTATTCACGGTTGGTAAAGGGTGGCAGCAACCTGCATCTAAAAAACGAACTGCCAAAACGCCTGCTGAGAGGAGAACTATTGGCAGCATTCGCGCGGCAACTAGTCAGCTTCCAAATTGGAGCGTAGAAGTTCCACCCGATACGCCCAAAGAAGCTGCGACCGTTTGGAGTAATGAGCTGCAAAATTTGCTGAGGCAAAATCGCTGCTTTATCGACTGGAACCAACCAGGCGGTGTTTACGTGCGCGATATGTCTAGCTGTGCCCGTTGGAGCTATGAAGTAAAGGAGGTTGAGACATCGCGCCAAGGGGACTGTAAAAATAGCCCTGGCTACAACGGCTATGCCGCCGAATACGCCAACTTCAAACTAGGCGGCAAATTTGCAGAACCTGACGATGGCAGTTCAGCCAAAGAAGCACGTCCCAGGTGGGTGCCTCGTTCTCCCAGACGGGTAACGCTCAAGTCTGGAGACATCGACATAGAACTGCCTCCAGTCAATACAACGGTTCTAAAAACCTTGTCATTGAACTGGGACACCTCGGGCCCAACCAAAACGCTGAAGACTATCACCAGCGAAGATGGGATGCCGCTCTCAGATATTGAGTGGATTTATGGGTTTACCTACCTCGCTAGCGAAATTGTTGATGCCAATGGCGATTTGATGGGACAACCCTCGAATTATTGGGGGCCGGTTTCTTACAAAATCACAACCTACGAATACGATCCCAAATACGGCTACGCTCTGGGTTCGACTACAACAGGCTGGCGTAAAGCGAGATTCAAAACCGAGGCAGAAGACGCGCCTGAAACGCTCTCACTTGACCCAATTGGAGATCAGAAATATCTCAATCTGTACCGCTTCAAAACGCTGCCAACTCAGGGCAAAAACCGTGTGCTGCTAGTGCCCTTCAGCAGCTACTACGACGATGCAGATGAAGCCCCCTCACACACCACCTATAAGCATTGCCTGCGGGATGGCACGTCTGTAATTCGCACCATTCCAGATCCAACCTGGGCCCCTGCGATGTTCGTTAAAGCTGAAATGACATACACGAACTCGTTTAGCTGGACTCCAAACCCTGACAGCGTTCCAGAGGAACCCTTGCCGCACTACACGACCGGAGAAGAATCCTGGAATCACATGGTTCGCGAGATTTTGCCTGCTCGATCTTCAAGAAAAGTGTTTGGGGCAAAAGCGGAAGAGTGGAGGGCTAAATCGCAGGAAGAGGCGATCGATATGTACGTCGAGCGCAGGTATGAAGACTCTGCTCAGGGTGCAAATTTTAAGGACAAAGCCGTTAAGGAAACATTTGAGCAATTTGAGGGGCGGCCCTCCCCAGCTTCGCGCAAACCTGCTACTCGAAAACTGGAGGAACCTGAATCAGAATCGGGCAGCGCTGACCAAAAGAAAGACGGGCAAAAGTACGACTACTTTGTGTGTACTCCTGGTTACTCAGTCAATGACCCATCGGGCGGCTCGGTAGACCTCCCAGCCGAAACCGTTGAGCAGGCGCTAGCTGGTGCAGAGGCTGAACTCTTGTTTCGCGACCTTCAAGACTCGGTGCAGTACAGCTATCTAATCCCGTTCAACCCCAGGCTGAATGTACTCGATTTCGTTGCAGTTCGGGCACAGCACGAATCTTTTAGAACCAGAGTGACCAGCGTTGAGAATGCGGTGACGATCGACGGATTTACCAGAAGCGAAATGATTTTGACAGCAGAACCCACGAAGGTTAGCGCTGGCATTGACCGCAAAATTCCAGTCACGCTGCACAAACGCAAAGCGCCCAAAGTTTTGAATGAGACGACGCAGCGGCGATCTGGCTCAATCAGCACGGGCAGCGCTAGCAACCTTTCACTCAGAGATCTATTTCCCAAGCAATTGCAATCTAGACGGAGCTTCTAACTAATGGCAACTCGCGCCCAAATGATCGCTGCATGGCAGAACTACATGAAATCAGTTCAGCCGACAATAACCACGCGCCGAGGTGGGCAAGTGCTTCAGATTCGCACCCGTGACGGCGTTAGCCAAATCGCTCGAAGTGTAGGCTCAAGCAGCGCTCGGAGCGTCAGAATGCGCTAAAGGGCACTCTAGGCTTGACCTCCAAAGACCTCGCCCTATGCGCTATCAGTTCGGTTCAGGTAGACCGCAGCTCCCTTTTACCAATGCCAATCTTGTTGCTACAGCCGGTGGTAGCCTCACCTCTCAAAGGCTGCTCTACTTTGCCTTGCAAGGGGAGAATCCTGCCGGACTGAATCAGCTCAGCATTACCGGCCTCGTTTTGATTCCGGCTGGCAGTCAACTCCGAATTACCTTGCCCCCAGAGGTTCGCAGAACGGGCGAAGCCTGGGAGAGCTACGTGATTAGCGCCTCTACCTCAAATGATCCAGAGAGCTTTGTACAGCTTGCAAAGGTTGATGCGAATGACGAAAACGGAGCGGCGATCGCCCTGCCTACGTCCATCATCTTCAGCAGTGACGACCACTTCAAGCTGAGCAACCTTGTCAATACGCCGGAGTTACTGCCTCCAAATCCACTCAACGGGGCACTGTGCGCGGTTTCATCGCTAGGTGGGGCTGTGTTTGAGTATGATGCCAATTCAGCGCTAGATCCCAATGGCAGCACGATTCTAGAGGCAGATGAAGGAGCCTGGATCTATCGCCCTGGAAGCTTCTCAACCTACGTCGAGGATTTAACCGAGGGCGGGGGGTGTGATACCTCGTTAGGGCAGCTCACCGAAAATCTAATTCGCGCTCCTCGTTATGCCTGCACGGGCGGCAATGGTGCCGGGAGAACCTACTGGATCAACAATGTCGGACCCGACGAAATCAACGCCGGTAAGCGGGTAGGGTTGACCGTGCTGCTCAACGATGTGCCGCAGTCTGATGAGTTTGACGGTGCGCTGAGGATGCGGTTTCGCGGCTACGTCAACACAACGACCGGAGAACGGCGAACAACCTACGCCGACGGCGACGAATTTCCCGATCTGGATGAAGAGAAGCTGTTTGAGAACAAACGTACTGATATCTTTTTCCCAGATGATTTACAGGAGGGCGAAGCCTATGCCCTCACGGTTTATCCCAACTTTGAACCCGCAGAACTGAACAACCAGGTTCCCGATGGTGCAGTTCTCAAAGCCGCTCCTTTCGTGTTTTTGCAAGCCGGTGCTTATTCCGAAATTGGGGAGGCGCTAGGCAACTGGATTTATCCAACGGGCGATCGCGGCTGGGTTGTTCCCAGTTTGGGCGGCGTGAAGTGCCTCAAGCGTTTTGGTATGGTCAGTTCCCGCAGCTTTTTGGGGACTGGACCTACTGAAATTTTTGGCTTTTCGGAGGATACTAGCTCTCAACTCGTAGTTCTCAACGGCAACGGGGCAGCTTATCTGCGTCAAGGCGCTCTAGAGCAGAATGAGGCTATCCGTGCCGTTGTTTCGTTTGAGTCGGGCGTAGGGGCTGCTAGCGCCTGGAGCGCACCTTTTAATATCACCGCAGGGCAAGGTTTAAGGGTTACGTGCAGCTACCCTGGCAACGCCACCAGCGCACCCATCAGAGGCGATTACCCAGATGTAATAGCGGGTTTAGCAGGTAGGGCGCAGCTCAATGCACCCTTCGTCACACTTTACGTCGAAGTTGACGGCATGATTAAGCGCTTTAGCAGTCGCGCTGTAGTTGCAGGCAGCTCCCAGCAATTCGAGCTATCAGATTGGGCAAATGCTGAGGCGATCGCCACCGTTCCGGCTGCTAGTAGCGATGACTTTGGGTTATTTACAGCAGTTGGGGCAACGGGCACGGGCAACGGGACTGGCAGCTTTCCAGAAAGCATGAATGTGCGGGTTGCTTTCGCGTTTGAATATGACGGCTCTCAAGCATCACGAATTTCCCATGACCCGCTCAGGTGCATCCATGCTGCCAGTTTGACGCTGGCTCAGATGGAGTTATCAGCTCAAAGCTGGGCACCACCAGCGCTGAACCTGATTAACCTACGGGCAATTCAACCGAGTGGGCGATACCCCTACCAATCGCGCTACGTGCCATCAGAGGGTGATCCGTACCGCTGGCATCCGCTCAGCAGTGAGGCTGACGATAACAAGCTGGTGATTCGCCCCAAAGATGTGCCTGCTGATATGCCTGGGCGCTGGCTGAAGGATACCGCTTCGCAGATCTACAGCGGTGAAGTTGACCCACCTCCCCCAGGATTGGGCGAACCGGGAGACTACTACCTGAACCGAAGCACAGGGACAGCGAGAGGGAACCTGTATTACAAAACAGCGCCAACAACCTGGGATTTAGCGCTCAACATCAAAGGGGAGAAGGGCGATCGCGGGTTAATTTACCGGGGGGAGTGGTCACAAGATACCCGGTATTTCCCGGATGACTTTGTAACTCGAAACAACAGTTCCTACCTGGCACTACAGCAAGTCAGTGGGCAAGATCCAGACTTTATTGATGACGATTCCGAAAACTGGAAACCGCTTGCAAGAGGGCTGTTTTTCAGAGGGGAGTGGGAATCAGGCATCATCTACGGAATCAACGCGCTGGTTACGTATCAGTCAAAAATTTGGCTGGCCGTGCAAAGCTCTCAAAGCGAATACCCTACCGACTATTTAGGCTCCTGGCAGTTTCTTGCCGCTGGCATCAACGTTCGAGGAATTTTTGACGAGTTTGAGCAGTATTCGATCAACGATGTCGTCGAATACCGTCCGGGCAACATGCTCGAAGACGGAACCTACATTTACATCAACCCAGCTCCCAGCAGTGGATATTTTCCA
>NZ_JACJPC010000150.1:0-2601 GCF_014695875.1 Leptolyngbya sp. FACHB-541
GTCTAAGCGAGCAGAAGTAGTTCCAGAAGTTGTATGGATTGGCGTGTAGGTCACAACCGGTGATTGAGAAAAGAACTGCGGGTAGCGAGTTTCTAAATCTTTGACTTTTGCCATCGCTCCCCATCTTTCATAGCAGTAGTGTGCTTCTTTCATGTAGAGCTGGGCAAATTTTTCTCGACCTCGCGCTAGATAATGTTTAGCCGCTAATTCATAAGCTAATGCTTCTTCCTGAATATACTCATTTTCTCTGGCTCCTTGAATCGCTCGTTCATAAAACTCTTCAGCCTCAAGAAATTGCCCTAAGACTCGTGCTTTCTCTGCCTCGACTAGATGAAATTTATGGAGATAATTCATTGGGGCGTGTTCTGCCCATTTCTGCATTTTTTCTTGGTTAGTGCTAACACAACTGAGCCAAGCTGCTTTTTCAGAGTTTGAAGCATCGAGCGATAGGCTCAAAAGCGCTAGAGAATGATAGAAACAGAATATAGGTAGACTTATTATTGCTGACACCTCTTCAAAATGTTGCCTTGCCAAAATAGCAGTCTGTACAGCTTGATGGTGTTCTTCAAATAGATAAAACAGTATGACTTTGTGTAAATAGAGTATTTGAATTACAGTTCCATCTTTAACTGCAATAGCGTGTGATAACGCCTCCTCTTCATCACACACCCGACCAACTAAGCGACTGGGATTCTCAGACCTATCTAACAAATTAAGAATGGTCTGCCACACTATTGCCAGCCAATTCGAGGGGCTTTTCCGCCTGATTTGATTGATCGCTTTGCTATAGGTTGCTGTTTTTTGTTCCAGTTGGGTGAGTTCCTCTCCAGCAGAAAACGAGTTATAGCATACGTTATAGGCAGCATAACCAGCACATTCAAAGTCTCCAGTTTCCACTCCACTTTGATAGGCATCAGCCAGCATGGGTATTATGTTCCTAAGATGCACCTTCCATTGCATGATATGGGTACCCGAAAACCTTAGGGTTCTAGCCTTGCCTCTTTTGTTATTCAATTGTTCTGCCGAGGTAAGAGCCAATTGACCAAATTTATAGCCGAGTTCAATGTCTTGAACAACTCCACATAGAACAAATCCGTAGGCAGCATAATACATCGGTGACCAGATAGCATTACCGTAGGTGATTGATAAATTTACCGTTTTGCATATAATCAGTATCCACAGTGCTGGTAACGTTATAAATGCAGCAGACCCGATATTCGATAGGATTGTTATAGCTGCCAGTGGTTCTGGTGCAGCAATCTCTGGTAAATTACTCAAGTCTTCGATTTCGCGTTGGGCGAGTAATGCAGCCGTTGACTCCAATTCCCTTTGAATATCTGCCCGACTTGGATTTTCTATTAAATCTATTCCCAAGAGCTTTAACGCTTCCAATCCAGTTTTTAGTGTTTCTTTCAGGTTACCCTGCGACAAATATCCTTGAATTCTGCTATCGTAAACCTGCACTTTGTCAACCACTGTTTTGGCACGATCAAGTACCACTTCTACCAACTGTTCCATCTCATCAAAGCGACCCTGGAGATACGCCGCTTCTGCTGCTTCTGAATACAGCGCTAAGGTGAGGTCATACTCACTGAGCCAACTCTCTGAATTGAGGAGTTTAAGCCCTGTAGTGAAATACTTAAAAGCTGCTTCATAAGCCGTTGCTGCCTTTGCTTTCTGACCTGCCATTAAATTCAATCTGGCAATTTCAGTTCGTTCTGGTTGAGCATTGACAAGCTCCGTTCCTTGATCGAGATGATCCACAATAGTAAACAGTCTATCGGATCGTTGCTCTGATGAAGTTTTTTCGAGTAAATTGCGACCGATTTGCAGATGAACAACCTGTTTCTGTGATTCATCAATCAAAGCATAAGCCGCTTGCTGAACGCGGTCGTGCAGAAACTTATACTCTTGAACCAACAAATCTTCGTCCAAGTCAGACAAAGGTTGAATTAATCCCGCTTGTATTGCTGCTAGTAGATCCTGAAAAATTGCTTTCGGTGATTTTTCGCAAATGATGGCTAACGTCTCTAAATCAAATTCAGCCCCGACACAAGCGGCGATGCAGAGAGTTTGCTGTGTTGCTCCCGGTAATTTCTGCAACTGACGCAGCAGTAACTCCACCACATTATCGGTGATATCTTGAGCTTCAATCTCAGCTAGGTTCCACTGCCAACTTAACTGTTGGGCATCGAAAGTCAACAGGTTTTCGCTATGCAGCAGCTTCAAAAATTCACCCACAAAGAAAGGGTTGCCCTCGGTTTTACGCAACACGACTTGGGCTAGGGAGCGAACGATATCAGGATTGTGATGTAATGTCTCAGCTATCAGTTGACTCAACGGTTCTAGTGTTAAGGGGGTCAGAATGATTTCCTGAAATACTGCTCCCCCTTTTCGCAGCCTCTCTAGCGTTAAGACCAACGGATGCGTTGGAGTCAGTTCGTTATCTCGGTAGGCTCCGATCAAAAACAGAGATTGAGTTTGCTCGTCAAGTAAGATGAGTTCGATTAACTTCAACGTCGCAGAATCGATCCACTGTAGATCGTCTAAGAAAATGACTAGGGGATGCTCTTTTGCACAAAACGCCCGCACAAACCTTTG
>NZ_JACJPC010000151.1:0-5521 GCF_014695875.1 Leptolyngbya sp. FACHB-541
GATTTCGGGCAAAAAGTGCCGCCACTTAAACAGAGCAGGAGTAGACATCACAGGGTAGAGAGGAGAGTGTAGTCCTGCTTACCTTACCATTTGCTAGTTTTTGCGACACAGCCCAAGCGTGTAACACCACCGAAGTGGGCACGCAAGGCGGTATTCTTCCGCGACCGGGGCATGTGTGCTATCTGCGGAACGGATCTATCGGGACTCGTTAGCCTTTCGCCAATCGAGAATTTCGATCACATGGTGCCACTAGCTCGTGGTGGGCTCAACGATGTCACGAACCTTCAGCTCCTCTGCCAACCGTGCAACCTCAGGAAGCGGGACGGCACGGCGACAACATCGCGCACGTACGAGGCATGGTACGACATGGAAGACTAGCATTGAGGCAGGTGAGTGGGCTGGCTAACGAATCGTTGCAGCTGACGGAGGCGCGCAACGCCCATCGCGGCGGCATGGATCACGCCCTCGCCTCCGCAGCTGAACTCTGGCGTTGACAGTTAACAACATTGCCGAAAAGGGTCATTTTCGGCAATCTTCAAAGATGGTAACGCCAGAGCTAACCCGCCGCCTACATACGTGATCTTTAGGAGAACTCCTGATTGGCGATCAGGTTCGGCGACTTGTTGAGCTACGCGCTCATGTCCAAGCTGCGCACTGCAAAACTACTCGATAGCCATCCCGATCTTCAAACGTTTTCCCCTGCACGTCCCAATAAGGATTGTACGACTTCACCGGCTCATAACCTAACGTCACCATCTGTTCCACCGCCCGCTGCCACTCCTCCTTATCCGACAGGTAGAAGACCAGCAGGTTCTCTTCGGTTGGTGCTCTTCCAACTTTATGCCCCCGGTGATGCGTGAATTCTAGATGATATGAAAGCCCGGCGTGCCCGAGCATCACCCCGTCGAAGCCTTCATGATCCTCGAATGAATCTATCACCTCGAATCCTAATCCGTCTCTGTAGAATGTGACAACCTCAGTAAGGTTATCGGTGGGACGGGCGACTCGTAAATGTGCTTTCTCCAATGCTCACTTCTCCAAGCAATGAATACCTCGCATCTGCAACTCTTAACTCAGAAGTCCAACGACTAAGCTCACTAGACGTAAGCAACCTTTACATCCTAATCAACCATATTTAGTGTTCCGGTGCAGAGCCTTGTTCGGCCGCCGTTGATGGACAGCTTCATGATGGAGCGGATGGTGATGATAGACTATCTGCACCTCGGTCAGGTGGCACACGGGAGTTAGCCGCAAGCGAGCGCCGCGAGTTGTTCTAAGCTGATGCCATGGACCAACGGGTCGGCATGTCGATGCACCTGCCGCCACGCCGACCCGTCACGCCGAAAGACCAAGGTCACACGCAGCGACCAGTCCTGGTTTGGCAGTCCACCGACCTCGCCATGTTGTCGTTCGATCACCACCAGCACGACCAGATCGCCGGAGGTGTACGTCTGCACAACGTCCAGTTCCGCTTCGCCGTTCTGAAAATAGCGCTCTAGGGCATCGAGGCGCTCGGGCGAGGTGCCGAAACCGCGTGTCGGTTCTCCGCCGAACGGTGACATGAGCGTGTAGTCGTCCCCATGCCGAATCAGCGTGAAGTAGGTGTGCATATCCCCACGGATATATGCCTTTGTAGCTTCGGCAGTGCGCTGAATAAGTGCGGCAACTTCCGCATCAGTGACGTTGCTTTGTGCCATGGTCCCATCCTCCTAATCAAGCAATAGAGATTCTTGCGCCGTACGTTCCTTGCATGTTACGAAGATGAGTATGTCGTCTTACCTTTAAGTTGATGCGGATGACTCTACGGTCAGATGACTCGTAGAGCAATTCTACCGTTGTATAACAGTCCTAGCGGGTGATAGCGCCGCCGAACGGTTAGCATCACCGGCGGAAGAAAGCTTGAAACGAAACTAAAAGCTATCGATCCGTCTGGTGTATGCACTTGTAGCGTGTGTACTTTTAGCTCAAATTAGAAGTTAATGATCTCTCCTTCAGCTGCTTTGTTATAGAACACCGAAACAACCATTTCGCCATTGGGTTGGTAAAGTACGATTCGACCACCAGAATTGCCTAATTGCATAGACTGAGGGCTATTGGTGCGTACAAGAACCTGTTTTTGTTCATTGGGGGCTAAAGTTCCCTCCAGCATCCTGCGCCGACCAATTTTGTCAGTGAGAAACCAACCCTCTAAAACAATTGGCTCTGAAGATGTATTTTTTAGTTCAACCCATTCACCTGATTCCGGACCTTCAGGGTTTGGCAGAGCTGCTACCAATACTACTGAGCCAGTCTGCATCTGTACATCACCGATTGGTCGCAAAACTGGAGTACTACCGGGTTGCGGCAGAGGCTCAAACTCTCCACCTCGAAACTCAGGATAGAACGAGCGGATGCGTTTGCCTCGTTGATTATCCACCGTTGTCTCTCGATAAATCACCAGGTTGTAATTGCCCTCCTGAATGGTCACCGCCCGTCGTTCATTGACAGTTAGTTTCTGAACAGATTCGTAGTAAGCCACAGTGCCTAGAGCCACATCACATTCTGGACTAATCCCAACAAAAAAACCACCGCGCTGTTTAAACACTTGAGCAACGGGATTGCCAGCCATATTGTCTAAAGTCCAGGTCATTTGCAGTGTGACCACATGAGGATTGAGTACCTCTGACACCCCAGGCAACTTGTATTGGGTGCCAAGGAAATTGACTCGCCCTTTGGATTCATCCAGGTAGAACTTGACCCAATTATGATAGCCGCTAATCTCCCCCCAACCCGGACCTCCGCGCAAGTTAAATTTGCCCTCACCTACAAACACATGTTCAAAGCCAGAACAATACTTAACAACGTCTTCACCAAAATAGTTGGTGTAAGGTTCAAACCAGATTATCCGCAGTTCTTGCTTAAACTTATCTTTGGACATTGGCTTTCCGAGTCCTTCGGTAATGTACTCGTATGCCAACTGCATCGGTTGGGTATCCAGTAACAGATCCAAAAAGGCACCGATTTCTCCCTCTTCCTCGGGTGTGAAATCTTCGGGATCACGGTAATTGACCACATAATTATCAAATAGCTTAATCATCGCCTGGTAAGTCGGTTTTGAGAAGCGAGACTCATCTACTTTGTGAAACAGGGGATGAATGGCTATATCTGTCCATTTATCTCCCGCTGCCTTCACTTGATGATCAAGCAAAATATCAGCACTGGAATCAACCCAGCTTCCATCAGCACTACGTACACTGACTGAAAAGCGATTCTCATCTGCTTCCCAAATCCGATCGTAAATGGTTGGATCTGCTAACATTTGGTTTTACTCCGTTCAATTTTTTGGACTAACAACGGGCAAAGCTAAACTAGTTACAAATCAAAAATTGCAGTGACGGGTGCATGATCTGATCCAGGCTTACCCTGTCGTTGCGTTGGATCATCGCTGACCGAGGGAAGTGCATTTGCGAAATCAACATGACTATCGACTTCGGGCAGTCTGCGAGTCTGACCAGGTAGCAATTCCTGGCTAACAAAAATATGATCGATTAGCTCTTTGCTGGTTCGATAAATCCGGGAGTAACGCCGCTCCTCAGCAATCAATGGAACCAGGTTGAACAATCGAGTATCATCCCCCTGATCGCGCCGATCGAATCCGCTTGTCCCAATCTCGCTCCCACTCGGACCATGCAGAATTTGCGTTGTTGCTGCAGAAGGCACATCATTGAGATCCCCTAGAACAATCAGCCCCTGCTTCTGGTTGTTGTCGAGTAACTGGTTGGCTTTCACCCGTAATGCCACAGATTCTGCTGTCCGTCTTAAAAGGGCTAATCCAGCTACCTGAGCACGTTCGTTCTCGTCTTTGGGAGCAAATCGCGCTTGCCCTGTCGATGAGGAAAAAGTTAGCAGCTTCGACTTAAGGTGAGCATTGATTAAATGAATGGGGAGACCGGGTTCAGGTTCCACCAGAATGCGAAGCGCACCTCGACCCAACTTCGTAATTTCAGTCACACTCGTTTCAGTGACATAGCCCAATACTTTGACCAAACCCCCCTCCGGAAAAGTCTCGATGTCCTCATGCTCCTCAATGTTCAACTTGGAGAGAAATCCAACCCGAATGCCACGCGGATCGGGGGAGTTAGATACGCGAACATGGGGATAACGTCCCTCTAGCATCGCCACAAGTTCTTCAAATGCATCCAAGTCACCGATTTCTTGAACAGCTAGCACATCTGGCTCAAGTTCCAAAATCACATTCGCTAAACTCTTCAGCTTTTGCGTATAGTCTGCCTGTGTTTTGGGACCAAACTTATTGCCAACGAGAAATAGGTTCTCTATGTTCCAAGTCATGACCTTGAATCTAGTCATATTTCTCCAGATAGTGTAAATAGCTTTTTACACAAATTATTTAGCTTATCTATTGATCTGAACTTACCCACATGGAAAAGTTAATGGTCTTTTCTAAGATGTAGGAATTACTGTAAGTTTGCTATTACCCTCAAGGGTACTCTTGAACAATTTTGTCCTCCTCAAGCAGGTAACCTTGAAACACCTTCCTACAGTACTTAATGAGCTAACGGTGACATTCACCGGCTGTCAATAGCCTCTTAATTCCTCTAACTGTCCTGGTTTCAGCCTAATTGCATTTCATGAAGACTTCGCTCTCATCACCCCTAGAAGAGAAACTGGATGATGAACATACAAGATCGACGGGAAACATTAGACTTCCTGCATGAATCAAGAGGCATGTGCCAATTCATAGTTGAGTAAGCCAGCAATCAGGTTCAAGCGCAAGCCAAACCGTTTTCTGCGGTTGCGATAACGTCCTGCAAAGATGCGAAAGATCTTGAAGCGACGAATCACATGCTCAACTCTCACCCGTAGCCGTGCTAATGCGGTTATGTCGCAAAAACCAGCGAATGGTAAGGTAAGCAGGACTGCATTCTCCTCGCTACCCTCCGATGTCTACTCCTGCTCTGTTTAAGTGGCGGCACTTTCTGCCTGAAATCATCCTGTTGAACGTGCGCTGGTATTGCCGCTACTCCCTCAGCTATCGAGACTTAGAGGAGATGATGACAGAGCGAGGGGTAGAAATAGATCATTCCACGATCAATCGCTGGGTACTGAAGTACGCTCCAGAACTCGACAAACGCATTCGACCTCACTTGAAGCCGACAAACGACTCGTGGAAGGTTGACGAGTCGTATATCCAAATCAAAGGCGAGTGGAAATATCTGTATCGCGCTGTAGATTCACAAGGCAATACATTGGACTTTCTGTTAAGTGCCAAACGAGATGGCAAAGCAGCGGCGCGCTTCTTTCGTAAAGTGTTGAAAGCCAGCCATGTCAGCCAACCACGCGTCATCAATGTGGACAAGAATGCGGCTTATCCGGTCGCCATTGAACGGCTAAAAAGCGATCAAACGCTAGCAGCCCAGACCGAACTGCGGCAGGTGAAATATTTGAATAACCTGATTGAGCAAGATCATCGCAACATTAAGCGCATCGTCAAACCAATGCTGGGATTCAAGTCTTTCAACAG
>NZ_JACJPC010000152.1:0-25693 GCF_014695875.1 Leptolyngbya sp. FACHB-541
GTGGTTTGTGCTCAAGAACTGGATGCGACAACGATGGAGTGAGTTTGAGAGTTTTCACAATTGTATAGATGCAGCTTTCAAAACCTGTCCTAACGTGCTCCCGTAGAGCTATACCACGATCGCCACCACCCAGATGCTGACCCCCAGGATTATTGGGGACCTGAGTTTAACTACGAGTACAAAGATGAAACACTCGGTATTCGTCCAGCCTGGGAATTCATGGGTGATGTGCTGCGGTTTTGGGTGCAGGAGTATCACATTGACGGAATTCGCTACGATGCCCTGAAAGAATTGGATAATTTTGACTTTCTTCACTGGATGACCGAAGGCGCGAAGCAAGTCGCGGGACAAAAGCCTTTTTACAATATTGGGGAACACATTCCAGAAAAAACCGAGTTGATCAGTCCGAACGGTCCGATGGATGGCTGTTGGCACGAAAATTTTTACCAGACGTTGAAGCCTCACTTGTGTGGAGAGACTTTTGATCTTGACCAGATTAAGCAGGCGATCGACCCTACCCAACAGGATTATCCACAAGGGTTGATAAAGGCGGTTAGTTACCTGTGTAATCACGATCAGAAGCGACTGTTACTCGAATTGGGCGATCGCGATATTCTTGACGATGCTGCCTTCAGTCGGGCAAAACTAGGTGTAGTACTGCTAATGACGGCTGTGGGCGTGCCCTTAATTTGGATGGGCGAAGAATTTGGAGACTGCACGCCAATCAATGCGAATGAGCCAGATCAACAGCTTGGCTGGTTGTTGTTGCAGGGCGATCGCAATCGCAATTTGTTTGAGTACTACAAAGGATTAATCGCTCTACGGAAACAAAACCTGGCACTTCAAACGGCTAACATTGACTTCTTTCACGAGAACCCAGAGGATAAAGTCTTTGCCTACGGTCGTTGGAATGACCAAGGCGCACGAGTGGTGGTTATCGCCAGTTTTTCTGATCAGTTCCGAGCAGATTATCAAATTCCTCACTTTCCTGAAAATGGAACCTGGCATGAGTGGACAAAGAATTACAAAGTTGAGTCGCAGAATAACCAGCTAACGATTAACTTGGGTGAATACGAAGCCCAAGTATTGATTTGGCAGTAACACCAAGGGTTACACTTTTATGATCTCACTATGGCTGCGTTCTATAGCTGCGTTGCCTATTTGACAAACAACTTTCGTAGGGGCACGGCATTGCCGTGCCCCCAAAGGGACGATTGCAATGAACACTCAAAAAACAACCCTGACGATCGCCACCCAAATTATGCTCGTTGCATTCTCTATTTTCCTACCGCTACGGGCTGTCGCGCAGTCTACCCAACCGGCTGAAGCCGATCAGGACAATATTTATCACGAAGATGAAAACTTACCGGATGATGCCGATGTTTTCCCTCGGATGGGACATACTGCTGGAACTGAGCAGGAAAACAATAACTGTCGAGCCAGCGCTTGGGGATCAATCATAACCACAGTTCCAGGTAACGCGTTTGTAGAAATCGATAACCGTACTGTCGATCGCACTGGTGAATCCTGGTTTCAAGTCACAAATTTAAACTGCTGGATTCACGAGAGTCGCATTGATCTGTTGTAGTTAGCTGTAGCTAAAAGAGAACAATGGACTTTTACGACTCATGCTTCAACTCAACACGCTACGGCTAAAACCAATCCACATTGTATGGGTTGGAATGGTGATTGCGATCGCCGGATGCACTTCACCTCAAGCTCAAATGCGTGAGTCATCTCCCCCGGTTACGACACCTACAGCGGTTTCTCCAACGCCATCAACGCCTGAGGATGCTCTAGAACAGGCTCAAGACTGGCTTGACCTTCTCCCAGGAGAAACTGTTCGTGACCTTTCCTTTACTCAAACGGGAGCATTATCCTATCAGGGCACAATCCTACTGTCTGAAATTCCGGTATCGACCAGTAGCGACGGTGCCGTAACTTACGCAAAACGGTTAATTGTCTCACCGACCTCTCCATCCGGTCGTTACACCATTCTCAAAGCCTGTGAAGAAGTCACAGACGAAGGGCTATGTTGGGCGATTTATAAAGTCGATCGCACCCAGCAAACCGTTCAAACTGTGAGTATTGGCAAATACGGTGGGCTCGACTGGGTGCAGTGGTCTGCTGACGATCGCTATGCTGTTTTCTTGGAAAAAATGGAAGGAACAGCCTGGTTTATCGTAATGGACTTACAGTCAGGAAAATCGAGCATTTCCGACGAAATGCCCACACAGCCCGAGTTAGACAGCTTCACCTGGACGGGCGATCGCACCTTTACGGTCACCCTTGCTGACCAGTCCCAGTTTCAGGGAGACATTGAGATTTACTTTCCGCCGAAATAAACGGGGTCTTGGTCACGTCGATGCTTCATGGGAATCGGCGGTCCTTGTCTGTCGCCCGCTAAAGCTGCCGTTTTCTCTAGCGCTTCCCTGAGTCGCTTAGCAGCATAGATGGACATATCGCGGGGGACATTGATGCGATCGCGCAAATATCGCAGTCCAAAATCTGAGCCATCGGGTGGAACACACACTTCGCCAGTCATCATGGAAGTCAAGGCACAGCGTAGAGCCTGATCAAACAACTCATTATCGGCGGGGTTTACCCGAACGATGTTAGTACGATGTTTGATTACGTAATACAGAGCTTCTCGCCGGGAGTTTGTAGGTTCTGGATAAGTCACATCCGGTAAGCCTAACCAGGGTCCATGATCCACTCGGTGCTGATTGGCGCGTGTTTGAGGTTCACGATTTTCCCAACAGCCGCCCATCTGGGGTGGCAAGTCGTGGACGTGAGTGTGAAAGTCACTTTGGGTCCCGCGATAGGTGGGTCGGCTTTCCATTGCGGCAAACCAGTCTGCAAAGCGAGGATTTTCCTCCCGCATGGAGTAGCCTTTGTAATAGTACAAACTGGCATTCATGCGCTCAACATACGGTGTGGAGATCACATCGGCAGTCCCAAATTCTTCAAGAAAATAGGGTCCGGGAGTGCTGCCGAGGGCATACTCAACTTTTTCCACCACGCTGATAAATTGCTGACGGCTACGCTGCTCTTGTGGAGGTGACGAAGGATAGCAAAGCCAGCTACACCAAGCACGAAACAGCAGCCGTTCTAATTGCCGTAGGGGAAGTACCCTGGAGTCTTCCAGTCCCTGACCCAACGGACCAAAAGCCCGTTCCAGAGCCAGCAAAATGTCATCACTTTCGGTGGTCAGCCGTCCGTCTAGTTCGAGAGCGGGTAGCATCCCGGAGGGCACTTTGCGTTTGTACCAGCTTTCCTTTTCCCCGTAGCAAAACATTGTTACTTTCTCAATGCGATACGGGATTTGCTTTTCCTCAAGCCATAGCCAAACTTTTTGACAGTAGGGGCACCAGGCATGATTATCACGATACAAAGTCACCCGCACATCTGATTCGCTTTGGCCAAACAGACGCAACCGGGCTTGAGCATTGGTGGGGCCATTAACGGTATCGATCTGAAAATCTGTGAGGGCTTCGAGGTCTGCCCAACCGAGGGGAGCAAGGGTCATGCGATCGCGTTCTATAAGTCGTAAGTCATCTCAAAGCTAGCTTACAACAGCTTCACATGTGGGACTATTCCAGGACTTTACCAGCTATCCTCTTGCTCATCGGAGCCATTCCAAACTTCCAGATCGAGGTCATTGAGATAGAGCAAGGCGCTACGAATTTGCGGCACTGTTCCCTGAAGCTGGAGGTCAAACCAACCATCCTCTCGGGCATTTGCGCTTAGCAAAGCTGCCGAAATGTTGACAGTCAGTCCATACTCAGAAATCAGGTTAGAAATGACAGGTTCCTGCTGGTAGCGCTTAGGAATTCGCACTCTGATGCGAGTTTGCGTCCGCCTTTGATCGTCAGATAGGGTTGTCATAGAACCTCCTGCCTCAAGCTTTACTCTGCATCTTTAATCGCTGTTTTCCGTTCCAGAATTTCTTTGAGTACCAGCGTTACAACGGCTAGCAAAGCCAGCAGCACTGCCGCTGCATAGGCGGACTGGGTTTGATATTGCTTATAAGCTTCTTCAACAAACAGTGGCAGGGTTTGGGTTTTGCCGCGAATGCTACCTGAGACGACAACGATCGCCCCAAACTCTCCCATTGCTCTAGCGTTGGTCAAAATTAAGCCATAAAGCAAGCCCCAACGAATGGAGGGCAGCGTCACCCGCCAAAATACCTGCCAATCGCTTGCTCCCAGCGTTTTAGCTGCTTCTTCTAGTTCTGGCCCCATTTCTTCTAAAACGGGTAAGACTTCGCGGGCGACAAAGGGAAGGGTGACAAAAATAGTTGCTAGCAGCATCCCCGGAACGGCAAAGATGATTTTAATCCCAGCAGATTCCAGCAACGGACCAAACCAGCCATTTCGCCCGTACAGCAACACAATCATCAAACCCGCGACGATGGGGGAAACGGAGAAGGGCAGGTCAATAATACTGATCAGCAGGGTGCGTCCGGGAAAGCGTTTGCGGGCTAGCGCCAGGGCTGCACAAATACCAAAAACGGTGTTGAGCGGAACGGCGATCGCCGCCATCAGCAGTGTCAGCTTCAGCGCATTCACAAATTCGCGCTGTCGAATCGTGTTGAGAAACCCCTCAATACCACCATCAAAGGCTTGCACAAACACATTGATCGCTGGGACAAGCAACACCAGCGCCAGGTAAACGACCACAATTCCAATCAGAACCAGCTTTGTCCATTCCCCTTTTTTGGCTAATTCCTTGCTGTCCGTCTTAGGGGATGGCTTGCGCGACAGTGGATTAAAAACTTCAGATGTCATAACGCCGTCCCCACGCCTGTAATAGATTAATTGCCAGCAAAATCACCAGCGAAGCACCTAGCATGACGGAACCAATTACCGTCGCGCCAGCATAGTCATACTGCTCCAATCGCTGAAAGATCAGCACCGGAGCGATCAAATCGTTAAACGGAATGTTTGCTGCCACAATCACAACTGAGCCATATTCTCCTACAGCACGAGAAAAGCCCAGCGCTACTCCTGTCAGAATCGAGGGCAACAGCGGCGGTAATAGCACTCGCCAAAATGTCTGAAACCGGGATGCGCCCAAACTCCAGGCGGCTTCTTCCAGTTCGGGTTCCAGTTCTCTCAAGACGGGCTGCACAGTGCGAACCACAAACGGCAGTGAGATAAATAGCATTGCAACCGCAACGCCAAGGCGAGTGAAGGATACTTTAATACCAAAGGGAGCTAGCAGAGAACCAATCCAACCACTATCGCTATAGATTGTTGCCAGCGTTAAACCTGCAACTGCCGTAGGTAGGGCAAAGGGGAGGTCAATGGCAGCATCTAGGATGCGTCTAAATGGAAACTCATAGCGCACCATGACCCAGGCAATGATCACACCTACCACGCCGTTGATCGCGGCTGTTACCAATGCGGTGACAAAGGTGACATCGTAGGCAGAAAGCGCAATGGGAGAAGTGGCGATGCGCCAAATCTCAGCCGGACTCAATGTGCTGGCTTTCAGCAGAAGGGCGATCACCGGCACAAACAGCATAATTGTCAGATACACCCAGGTAAACTGCCAGATAAACGGCAGTCGGGGAACTTGACGCAGTCTGCTCAAAAAAGATGCAGGCTGAGAGTTTGAAGAAGGGGTCATCAGTCAAGACTCCAGTAACACGGGTCAGAATTGGCTATTGACGCGATGTGCAGATTGCAATCTGCACATCGCGTCAATGATTTAAAGACAAAACAGACTAAGCGCCAGCTTGAATCTGATCAAAGACGGCACCGTCATCAAAGAATTTTGCCTGAATTTCGTCCCAACCGCCAAAGTCATCAACGGTGAATAAGGTTTTAATTTCGGGATAGTCATTAGCAACTTCCGCTTTTACGCTTTCTTCAACGGGGCGGAAGCCGACCTTGGCAAATTCTCGTTGTGCTTCGGGAGTAAACAGGAATTGTACAAACGCTTCTGCAACTTCACGAGTGCCGTGCTTGTCTACGTTGGCATCGACTACTGTGATTGGATTGTCAATGGAAATGTTGACATCAGGGATCACGTATGGGAGCTCTTCCCCATTCAATTTTGCCAGCAGCACCTCGTTTTCGTAGTTGATCAGCACATCTCCCTGACCTTGCTTGAAGAATACATCAGTCGCTTCACGCGCATCTTTGGGCAGAACAGGAGCGTTTCCATAAACTTGAGTGACGTAATCTAAAGCGGCTGCGTCATCTCCGCCCGTCTGGTTGATTGCGCCCCACAGCGCCAGGAAATTCCACCGTGCGCCACCCGAAGTTTTAGGATTGGCGGTAATGACAGCTACATCTTCTTTGGTCAGGTCTTGCCAACCCTGCACTGCCTTGGGGTTGCCGTCACGAGTGACTAATGCAGCAACGGAGGTGTGAACGATTGAGCCGTTAGGAGCTTCTTCTTCCCAGCCTGATTCAATCAGCCCGGCTTCTTCAATTTTTTTGGTATCAAGGGCGAGAGCAAGAGCTACGACATCTGCCTCTAAGCCATCGATGACTGCGCGAGTTTGAGAGCCGGAGCCGCCATAGCTCTGATCAAAGATGACTTCCTGTCCGTCATGCTCGGCTTTCCACTGCTCAGTAAATAGAGGAATGATCTGCTCGTAAGCCGCCTGGGTGACAGCGTAGGAAACCAGGGTTAGCTCAACGGGTCCGCTTGCTGCTTCACCACCGGATGTTGATTCGCCTTCGGTTGTGCTGGAGGGGCTGCAAGAAGCGATCGCCAAACTCAACCCTATTCCTACTAAAAACAGGGAGATTGGCCGCTTAAGCAGACGCAGCGATCGCCCCAGCGTTAGCGGGGACAAACTACCCGCAACTGGAGATTTTAACCTTCGTAAGCCAAAAAATCGAGTGAAACGCTGCCACAGGTACATGAGAGAATACTCCTATTAAACTCCGGTTAACGGATCGGAATACCGGATTTAGTTTGAATAAGACTGTACCATATATAAAATACAAGTGAATCATAATCGAATTGAATTTCACGTTTGATATGAAACTAAATTTGCAGAATATTTGCCAGAATGGGGTATTCCCTAATCGAGCAGCAATGGCATGGCAGTGAAAGCCAAGCAGTCTTTAGAACCCGATTCTTTGCAACTGCTGATTCAGGGCAATTGCCTGTTTCGGGGACTAGACATAGACTGGCTGGCGAACTATGTGTCGCCTGAGCAAATCGTTCGAGAAAAGCTATATTCCAGCCGTCCGGTGTACACGGCTTTTCGACCGGGGGTGTCACTGGAGTTTTTGTATGCAATTTTGGCAGGCGGCCCGATCATCATTCGCAGTACGCCGCTGGACCGGGTGATTGCGTTGAGCTATCCAGGAAGCTGCTTTGGAATGCGAAATCTCGCCTTTGCCTATGGCAAAATCTCCCAAGCGTTTCCCAGTTTGGTCGAGGCATATAAAACGACTGACGTATTCAAAATTCCGCTTGCATCGGTGCAGGCACTCTATCAAGAAAGTGAAGTGTTTCGCGATCGCTATCACCTGCTGTTTGAGCTACGGGCTAAGTTTGAATATCATTTGCTCAATTGCAGCACCCATCCGCCTCAGGCAGTGGCGGCTTTGCTGCGGGCGCTGATCTATCAGGAGCGATCGCTGGGCAATCAGCCTCAGGCAGACGGCACCTTTGTGTTTGACTTGCCGATTGATATCATTGCCCGCGCCAGCCAGCTTAACCATCGCACTGTCGAGCAAGTGCTAAAAGGAATGCGTCAGGTGAAGCTGATAGATTCCGTAAAAGCCACTGATCCCTCCAGTGATACGGTGCGAGTCCTTGATCCTGAAGGGCTAAAGGAAGTTTATGGGGCAACCCGCGATAAAGTGTCATGGTGGCCCCTACGTTAGAAACTAGCTTCTCGTTAGCTTCTCGTTCCAAGGCTCTGCCTTGGAGTGCAGAATCAGAGGCTCTGCCTCTAAAAATAAGTGGCAGAGCCACTTCAAAGGCATTCCCAGGTAAAAACTGGGAACGAGTATAACCAGCATATTCTCTTCCTGGACCTGTATGACTGTTTCCTTACCCTCACCCATTCCTGTAGCTCTAACCATCGCCGGATCAGATAGCGGTGGTGGTGCAGGCATTCAAGCCGATCTCCGTACCTTTGCCTTTCATCGGGTGCATGGCACCAGTGCGCTCACCTGCATCACGGCGCAAAACACGTTAGGGGTGAGCCGAGTTGATGCTTTGCCTGCGGAGTCGGTGGTATCTCAAGTCGCAGCAGTCGTGGAAGACATTGGCGTGCAGGCGGTCAAAACCGGAATGCTGCTGAATCAGGAAATTATTGCAGCGGTATCCAAGCAGGCGGCAGAAATTCACCTGCCCAATCTAGTTGTCGATCCGGTGATGGTATCCCGCACGGGGGCGCAACTGATTGACGATGAGGCGATCGCCACCCTCCAAAACGACCTGCTTCCTTTGGCGACCATTCTCACGCCAAACCGCTATGAGGCAGAGATTCTCAGCGGTTTAGAGATCAAAACGTTAGAAGACATGCAGGCTGCTGCCCAAAAGATTTTTCAGCTTGGGGTAAAGTCTGTGTTAGTAAAAGGCGGCGGTATGGAAGGCGAGTTGCGCGGAGTCGATGTGCTGTTTGATGGCGATCGCCTCGATACCCTACAAACTTCAACCGTTAACACGACTGATACCCACGGAACAGGGTGTACTTTGTCAGCGGCGATCGCGGCTAACCTTGCCCTTGGCAAAGACCTGCATTCAGCCGTTCGACTAGCAAAGGATTACGTCACGACTGCCCTAAGCTATTCTTTGCGAATTGGCAAAGGACAAGGACCAGTCGGGCATTTCTTCCCACTCATTCGTTAATCCTTCCAGCTTGACTCCCAATCTGGGCAGGTTTCCGTCTCCGAGCCATAGGGGTACATCGCGCAAACTAGGACATTGCCGCCATACATCTGTCCGTGATAGTGGCGACAACCGACACAGGCAGGATGCTCATTCAGCATCGGCTCCAGCGTGTGAGTGACGGGTTCTGCGGCTTCACTCAAAGTAGCCTCTAGCCCGGTAAAAGCCTGCAAAATTGACTCGATCCACGGGTCTAGCTCTGCGTCGAGGTTAGCAAGTTCAGGGGCGATCGCACTTTCGAGTTCAGACGCAACATCTTCAGAAAATTCTGCGAAGGCATCTAGAGCTTCAGTCATTTCTTTCGTGGCTTCCAGGAAAAACTGCTCTACTCCGACGGCGACCGTCTCAAACATCTTCACCCAATCGTGCGACCAACCTTCCATAATTTCCCAAACCTAAGCTGCAACTGAACTTCTAGCCCTGACGTGTAGATGAGGTGGACATTGCCCACCCTACAGAAGCTAAATTCTTGATCTTGAAACACTAGTAGCCCACCCTGTGAAAGCTTTATCCCTGAGGATTTGTTGGGGTTCCGCCCTGCTCTACCCAACCTACAGTTTTGCCATCTACAGGTTGTGTAGGTTGGGTGGAGCGCAGCGGAACCCAACGTTCTAAGCTTGACACGCGCTACTACGATTGCTTTTCGTCCTTCACCCTTTATCTTTCTCTCAGTCTCGCTTCAGCCGTCGCAGTTCTTCCTGTAGTTTTGTGACCTGATCGCGCAAATCATCAACTGGTTCGGGGGGCGCTTCGGATGGCGCTTCGTCTTCAGAGAGAATTTCGATTCGGCGGGGTTCGCCAGGTCTAGCATCAGTTGGGGAATTTGCTGGAGCCTGTTGCGCCCGATTCACCATTTCATCGACCAGCCGCTTTGCTTCCTCGGTGGTCATTTCGCCGCGTGCCACCATTTCATCAGCAATTTTTTGGGCTTGCGATCGCAACTCGGTCAGCGTCATGCCAGCCTTTTCGCCTGCATAGGAGGCGATCCCAACTCCTAAGTAAAATGCCTTTTGGACTAAATCTCCAAAACCAGCCATCGCTACAGCGACTCCTTAAATATCACAGGAAATGATCAAGAGAGATGCTTCCAGAATAGGAGTAAATCTGCCAAACTGCCTACCCGACTTTACAAATGTCTCTCAAACCAGGGTGTCTTCGAGTACCCCTCGACAAAAGTGACCCGGAGACCACGCCTATCACAAGCATCCCGTATTGCTGCTACCTTCCGGTCCTGACAAAGTTTGGGCGTTGTGATCGCATGGGTCCAGGTCAGCTTTAGCATAACACGTCCAGGAGGCGTGAGACAGGTCAACCGAGTTTAATGGCCCAATTTTCTGGGTGACTTCTCTAGGGGCTAAAGGACGACTAAAAAAGTAGCCCTGCATGGCATCGCAATCGATCGATTGCAGGAAATTCCACTGCTCTAATGTTTCTACCCCTTCAGCAACCACTCCCAAATTCAAACCATGTCCCAAGGTGACGATCGCTTGAATCATCGCTGCGTCTTTAGGACTGGTGGCAAAATCTTGGATAAATTCTCGCGCTATTTTAAGCGTATGGAGTGGAAACTGCTTTAGTGTGGCGAGCGATGAATAGCCTGTACCAAAATCGTCAATTGAAATATAGATGCCCATCTCTTGCAATTCTTTAAGGACTGAGATAGTCAACGGCAAATCATGCATTGCGATCGTTTCAGTAATTTCTATTTCTAGATAATGTGGATCAAGTTCTGTGTCTGATAAAACTTGAGTGATTAATCGAGTAAGATTTCGTTGAAACTGTCGACCTGAGAGATTTACCGCAATCCGAATGGGGGAAAATCCGGCTAGCTGCCACGCTCGATTTTGGGCACAGGCAGTTCGCAGCACCCACTCACCAATGGTGTTGATTTGTCCGGTTTCTTCGGCGATCGCAATAAACTGATCGGGAGGAACAAGTCCACGTTGCGGATGCTGCCAACGAACCAGTGCCTCTAGCGCTACAACTCGTCCGGTTTGTAAATTGACTTGGGGCTGATAGTGCAACAGGAACTCACCTCGCTCCAACGCTCTGTAAAGGTCGTTGACCAATACCAACTGATCTAACGCCCGGACGTTCATATCAGCAGCATAGAGTTCGAAACTGTTTCTGCCTCGTTGCTTGGCTCGATACATCGCAGTATCTGCATTCTTGAGCAATGTCTCAGCATCTTCACCGTCGTAAGGCGCAAGGGTAATCCCGATGCTCGCGGTGATGTGTAACTCCTGCTGACTAAACTGGAACGGAGCTTCCAGCACAGTGAGAATTCTTTGAGCAATTTTAGTAATATCTTCTGCGGAGTGGAGGTGGGGCAAGATCAGGGTAAATTCATCGCCACCCCAACGGGAGATGGTGTCATTTTGCTTCAGGCATCTGGCGATTCGTTGTGCCACCTGTTGTAATAGCTGATCTCCAATGGCGTGTCCCAATGTATCGTTGATCGACTTAAACCGATCCAGATCTAGAAATATAACCGCTAGCATCTCTTCGTGCTGATGAACATGTTCTAGTGCTAGGGTAAGGCGCTCGTCAAACAATAATCGGTTAGGCAACTCAGTCAATCGATCATGGGAGGCTTGATGTCGTATCGTATCTTCTACGCGCCTTTGCATCACTGCCATATATAGATGAGTTCCCAAAGCTTGAGCCAGTTTGATTTCCTCCTGAGCCCAGCTTTGGGGAAATGTTTGCTGCCCTGCTACGGATGAATCAGGTGTATGACTGTCATTTTCATTTTGCTCCAACCAATCCTTCCATAGGATGTCTGAACCGATCTCCTGACGAAAAATGCTTAAACACCCAAGATATTGTTGTTGATATTGAAGCGGCACGATTAGGATGGCGCGAATCGAAGTGGCTTCAAATGCAGGGGCTAAAGCTTGAAATTGGGTATTGTGGTCACGTCTGTGAATGCTATAAGGATGCTTGGGGGAAACTGTGTTGTGCTGACTAATTGGGCAAGGAACAGGTGCAGTGACCGCCAGAAGAGATTGAGGTGACACTTTGTAGGCGAGCGCTTCGTAGCGGTCTGTAGATACTGTCAATGAGCCAACAATGCCCATTGCCTGTTGCCAAAAATGGCTCTCTTCTAGCTGCACTAGCGCGGGTTGATCCCCAGAAGTGTAGAGTTGGGCCGCTTGCCCCGTTGAGTCAGCGGTAATGTAAAGCCGCCCCCCAATTCCTCCAAAGGCACGAACAGTTTCATCCAGGACAGTTTGTCGAATTTCTGATACTTCACAGGGGGAGTGAAGCAAGCGACTAATGCGGTTAAGCGTCGCTTCATATTCAACCTGTTGTCGAGTTTGACCCAGCAGATTAGCCTGAGCAATGGCGATCGCTACATGAGTTGAGAGCTGTTGGAGCAATTCAATTTCCCAGGGTTGCCATTCACGAGACTGCTTGCACTGGTGAGCGATCATCAGCCCCCACAGTTCTTCTTTGTGTAGGATGGGGACAACCAGCTTTGATTTCACGCCTAACTCTCGCAGGGTTTCGACTAGGCAAGAGGATATTTCATTCTGTTCGATGTCAGTGATGGCGCGAATCCGCCCCTGCTGATATATCTGGTGACAGCTTAAGGGAAAAATCTCTTCGGGCAAGGGGTGATCGAGCAGCGATGTGCATCCAGGAGCAACTGCTTCGTTGGTTACATATCCGGTGCCATTTGGATGAACTCGATAGGTCAAAACCCGATCAGCTTGTAGAAACTGCTGAATCTCTGAGACAGTCGTATTGAGAATCTGATCGAGATCCAAAGACTGGCGAATCCGTTGAGCAATCTCACTGATGAGATGTTCTCGTTCAACCTGCTGCCGCAGCGCTATTTCTGTTTGCTGGCGGTGAGAAATTTCATCCTGGGCTTGCTGATAGAGTTCTGATTGACTGATGGCGATCGCCGTCTGAGTTGCCAATTGTTTCAGTAACTCGATCTCATCCAGGTGCCACTGGCGAGATTCGCTGCACTGCTGGGCTACAAGCAGTCCCCATAGTTTTGCTTCACTGACAATCGGTACTGCCAGATTCGCTCGCACCTGGAATCCTTCTAATAACTCCCGATGGCAGGGGGTTAGGTTTGCGGTGTAAATGTCTGCAACTGCCTGGACGCGTCCCTGTTGATAGAGATGAATGTACGTTTCGGCAAAGTGGCTATCGTAAACCAGCGTGCCCGTGATTGGGAGCCATTTTGAACCGACTGATTCCACGACGACATAGCCGCTACCATCAGGTTTTAGCTGGTAAATCAGGACGCGATCGCATTGAAGAAAATGCCGAACCTCAGATACTGTGGTGTTGAGAATTTCTTCAAACTGAAGCGAGTGATGAATCCGCTGAGCCATTTCTGCAACTAAGCTTTCTCGCTCTGATTGCTGTCTCAGCATCTCCTCTAGCTGCTTTCGCTCGGTGATGTCGTTGCGAATTGCGACGTACTGATAAGGTTTTCCCTCACCGTTCAGAAATGGAACGATAGTGGTATCAACCCAGTAAAACGTTCCGTCCTTCGCCCGATTTTTAATCTCACCTCGCCAAACCTGCCCCTGAGCAATTGTTCTCCACATCTTCTGAAAGAACGCTTTGGGATGATGGCTAGAGTTGATGACGCGGTGATTTTGCCCGATCAGTTCCGCTTCGGAATATTGGGAGATCTTACAAAACTTATCGTTGACGTAGGTAATCGTCCCTTTAGCGTCAGTAATAGCGACAATTGAAGATTGGTCAAGTGAAAACTTAATATCTGCTAGCTCTTTTAGAGATCTTTGCAGTGCTTTCTCAGATGTTCTGCTCTTGTTCAGATCCCGATCGCTTGCATCTTTGATTGCTGCATAACTACGCCGCAGTTCTAGTTGGCTCATAACCTGACGACTGAGGGCTTGCACTGCTTTGATTTGCCCTGCTGAAAGTTGACGGGACACGCGGTCAATCACACACAGCGTTCCAATTCGATAGCCTGCTGGTGTCACCAGGGGAAAGCCTGCATAAAATCGAATATGAGGCACACCCGTGACCAACGAGTTTGTAGCAAATCTTGGGTCTAAAGCAGCATTCTTGATAATGAATGGGTCTGATTGCAGAATTGCGTAGGTACAAAAAGCGATGTCGCGATGGGTTTCTGATACGGTTAGCCCTACTTTTGACTTGAACCACTGACGGTTTTGATCAACTAGACTGATTAGAGCAATTGGAGTATTACAGATTTCGGCCGCTAGCTGAGTCAAATTATCAAATTCAGGTTCAGGCTCAGTATCAAGAACTTGGTATTGATAAAGGGCTTTGAGCCTGCCAGGCTCATGCTCAACTACTGGAACATGCATTTTTCTGATTCCTGATTACTCTGTGGGGTGCGCTGTAGACGGGCTACGTACTGCTGATGAGATATGGCAGCAATCATCTCAGTGGTAGTTGTATCGTAAAGCAGGTTTGTCCGTTACCGCTTTCGATATAAATAGAGCCGCGTAGATGAACAAGCATTTCTTTGACTAAGGCTAACCCCAGTCCTGTACCGCCTTGTTTCCAGCGATCGCTATTGGGAATGCGATAAAACTTATCGAAAATCCGAAGCTGTTCTTCGACCGGAATTTCAACTCCAGAGTTGCTAATTTCAATTTGCACACATTCTGAACTCGATCGAGCATGGATTGAGATAGTTTCATGAGGTGGTGTGTATTTGCAGGCATTGTGTAAAAGCTCGGACAGCACACGGTGCAGGGTGTCTGAGTCAGATACTATTGTTGGAAGGCAAGGCGCGATTTGAAGTTCTAGCGTGATTTGCCGTTGCTGAATGCGGTCTTCAAACGGACGGATCAAATTTGTCAGCCAATCCCTTAAATCAATTACATCTACCAGATCTAAGGATTGCTTTTCAGACGCTAGTCCAGACTCTAATCGCTGTAATTCTAGCAAGTTGTTGACTAGAGTAAGTTCTCGTTCGCACTCGGTTTGCAGAATCTTTAAATGAGTCAGTGTTTTGATGTAAGCAGGATTTTGTTGCGAAGTATCACCGCTATCAGATCTTCCTGCCGCTAGTTGATGCTCCAACATGTGGATTGCTAATTGCATATTGGCAAGAGGCGATCGCAAGTCATGAATCGCCTGGTTCAAAAAGTTGTCTTTTACCTCGTTGAGTTGCTTTAGCTCTTCTACCTGGCTTTGGGCTGCCTGGTAAAGGCGTGATTGCTGAATGGCGATCGCACATTGCTTCGCAACTTTTTGCAGCAAATGGATTTCAAGTTCTGTCAATGTTTTAGATGTTGCTTGAATCACCCATAGGTTTCCCAGGTTTTCATCATTATGGTTAATTGAGCAGGCAAACAGTGTGAACTTTTCTTCAGGCAAATTTGTGTTGAAACAGAACTGAAGATAATCTGTTGCTCGAAGACAATGATTAATTTCCGGATCGTGATCTAACGAGAGAACTTTAGTTTGAAAGCTAGAAGTAGGGGCTTGGGACGAGGAACTAGAGATCAATCTTTGTTGATCAGTATCTGTTCGTAAGACAATGTAGCAGTCTGCCTCTAATTCTAGAGCTAGCTCTTGCACGACAGCGTTTAAGCTAAAGGTTTCATCCAGCGAAGCTCGTACTGTCTCGCTGATGCGAGATAGTGTTTGTTCGATCTCTAATGCTTGTTGAAGCTGTACAACACAACCCTGCATCTGTGCCTTTAAATCAACATCGGTTGAGCTCAGACTAGACAAGAACTGTGAGCAAATTTCAGGAAGTGATTCTGGCAGGGATGTTAGCATCTTGCTATCCATTAACAGGTGAGGAGATGTGAAGGAGATTGGAACTAATGAAAGGATTGGAAGTTTGAAAGAAGTGTGGACACAAGCAATCATCAGTAAAGCGTCAGTAAATAGTGTTGATGCTTCAAAGCATCTAGACACAGCTACTTAACAAATAAAGAGAACTTCCTCAATTAGCAGGCGATCGCCTATCGAAGCGTCTTCTAGCAATGCAGCCTTGATGGGTTCCCCTGCTTCCAGTGTTCCATTCACTGTAAAGTTAAAATCTTGAGTAAATATCAATCCTTGGCTTTGTAATCTTTCCGTTACGATAAATCGCGCAACTTCCATTAAATTGAGTTCCGGTTCTAGATGTTGGTGATGATGCAAGATCCAGCGACAGGCTTCTGGATCTTGTTCGGCTAATTCGTAGATCGCTTGTAGCAAGGCATCTCGGATGTAGCTGGGACTGGGTAGAGCAGTCAGAAACTTCTTCAGCGATCGGATTGCCGCTAGGTTTTGAGTTTTGAATACTTCAACAGCAACGCCTTGAAACGCACTGTAGTTTTGGGGCTGTCTCGCCATTTTTGGAATTCCTTCACTAGAACGAGAAGGTGAGTGAACTAAACAGACAGCTCTCATGCAATCTGTACAGGCAGGTAATACAACCTGTTGGGATTGGTTAGGGCTTATGGGAACTGCCTTTGAAGCAAGAAATTGAGGCACAGGATTGCTATGACATTGGATTATCAGATCGATAATTTGGTATTGCAAAAATTGAGAATGATGCGGAAATTCCTAATATCCGAATTGCCCGCTGTAGGGGCACGGCATTGCCGTGCCCCTACGACATCATTCGTTAAATGTGCAATGCCGATGATTTGAAGCTAAATCGAGAGTGTGAAAATTTTGTGACAGTGTCCCAAACCTTATCTATTCTTGCCAATTCAGGATTGCTCGAATTTGGGCAATCAGGGCTGGTATCTTGAATGGTTTAGTAATAATTCCTGCAATGCCCAGTTCTACCAGGGGTTGATGTTCTGCGGGATTTGCCTTGGCGGTCAGCATAATAACTGGAATTGATCGCGTTTCTGGATTCTCCTGCAATCTTTGAAAGGTGGCGGCTCCATCTAGATCGGGCATCATCACATCCAGTAGAATTGCGTCGAATGGTTCTGCCTCAGCTAGGTTCAATCCCTCAGCTCCAGAAGCTGCGGTTAACACTTCCCACCCAGCCGCCGCTTCTAAGCTGAATTGGATAATTCGCCGTGCTCCGTCTTCGTCGTCAATGAGCAGAATCCGTTTTGGCATAGCTTCTTTAGTTTTCTGCTGAAGAAGGTAACGTAAAGTGAAGGCTGCTTCCTTGATCTAAGCTACTCGTGGCCCAAATGTCTCCCCCATGCTGCTGCACAATACTTCGGCAGATGGCTAGTCCTAACCCGGTTCCGCCTTTCTTGCGAGAGTCTGAGGCATCGACCTGCTGGAATCGCTCAAAGATGCTCTCTAGTTTATTGGTAGGAATGCCGCGTCCCTGGTCACGAACCGTAATCAGGATATAGGGTGGGAAAGTTTGTAGTGGCTGTTTTGCTTGCTGATTTGTTTCTGCTTGCTGACTGGTTTGAGCCTCTTTGCAGATCTCGGCAGTTAGCCAAATTGTACTGTGGGCAGGCGAGAACTTGACCGCGTTACTCAATAGATTTGTCAGGACTTGGAGAATGCGATCGCCATCAACCTGCAAAGTGACTGATAGAGGCTCAACGGATAAGGTAATCG
The DNA here is from genome assembly GCF_014695875.1 of Leptolyngbya sp. FACHB-541. Lineage (NCBI taxonomy): Bacteria > Bacillati > Cyanobacteriota > Cyanophyceae > Leptolyngbyales > Leptolyngbyaceae > Leptolyngbya > Leptolyngbya sp. FACHB-541. The sequence continues at coordinate 17,380 of NZ_JACJPC010000152.1, forward strand.
CTGCTTGAGTGGCTGCAAGCTGCATAAAGTCAGCTGCTCGGTTCATCAGTTCTGCTAGATTCCACGATTTTTGCTCCAGGCGAATTTTGCCCGATTCTAACCGTTCCAAGTCCAAAATATCGTTTACCAGGCGAGTGAGGCGATCGGTCTCGGCTGCGGCAATGCTAAGGGTTTCCTTTCCTCGCTCTGATTCGGGTTGAATTAAACCTGTGGATAGTAATTCCAGTGCGCCACTGATCGAGGTTAATGGAGTTCGCAGCTCATGGCTGACGATCGAGATAAACTCAGCTTTCATCTGGTCCAGGTTGTGACGTTCGGTAATATCTTCACCAATGCTAATCGTGCCAATGGATTTCCCTTCTGCATTTTGCAGTAGTGTATTGTTCCAGGCAATCATGCGTTCCTCTCCAAGCTTGGTTACGATTGAGTTTTGGTAGTGTGGATGAAAACCTTGTTCCAACACTTCCTGGAAACAAATTTGGACGGTGGATTTTTGGCTCGAAGGAAGGAAGTGGTTAAACCAGTATTTCCCTAACACTTCCTCTTTTGTATATCCAGTTAGCTTTAGAAAGAAGGGATTGATGTACTCGACGTTGCCATCCTGATCTAAGCCAACAACTATCAGCTGCACATTGTCTAAAAGAAAGTGCCAGCGTCGATCGGCTTCTACCAGAATGGCTTCGGCTCGTTTGCGATCGCTAATTTCAGTCACAATTACTCCTACTCCGACCGTTTGAGTCTGACTGTCGTCATCCAAAATCGGAAAGTAGGATGCCAACCAGTGCCGGATTACTTCGGGCTGGCTTGGCACGGCTGTGGCAATCTCCATATCGAGAATTGGCTGTCCTGTCGTGAGAACCTGCTGGTGCAGAGGGGTTACAACAGGAGCCAGTTCTGGTAGTAATTCTGTGGCTGTCTTACCAAGGTGAGCCTCTACCGAGTGTCCATCAATTGCTGCAAGGGCTTCGTTGATTTGGATAAAGCGCAGACCTTGATCGTGAATGCATAGCCCAATCGCTGCTGAAGATGCTGCATTAAAAAAGTTATTCAAAAGGTTGCTCGTTCTTTGAAGTTCAGCGGTTCGCTCAGCTACCCGTCGTTCTAATTCTGCATTTAGCTGTTTCACGGCTGCTTCTGCCTGTTTGCGCTCAGTCACATCTCGGGTCACTGCTAAAACCAGGGAGCTTGTTTCATTAGAGGTGTGTAGGGGTACTGCATGAGACTCTAACCACCGTCGAGTTCCCTTTAATCCAGTGATTTCAAACTCAAGGGTCGTAGTCTTTCCCCGGGCGACTTGTTGCGTGAATTCTAGAAACGCTTGCTGCTGAGCGAGTTCAATTAGGGGGCAGATGCACTGACCCAACACTTGTTCTAAGCTATCAGCCTCAATCATTGCAAGTCCGGCGGGATTCATGTTTTGCAAAATTCCGTCAGCCGTAATTACCTTGACGCATTCCGGCTCGGCTTCAAAAATCGCCCGAAATTGTTGTTCGCTTTGCTTTAATGCAAGCTCTAACCGTTTGCGATCGTCAACATCCATTAACGTTCCGCTCATGCGAACTGGCTTATCCGTTTTGTCATAAAAGGCTTGCCCTCTGCCTTCAACCCAATGAACGCTGCCATCTCTCCAAAAGATACGATACTCATGTTTATAGATACTGTGCTCTTGAATGGCAGTTTGAACGGCTTGATTTAGCTTTTCTCGATCGTGTGGATGTACGCAAGCCTCAAATGTTTCAAACCGACCATCAAATGTATTGGGAGCAAAATTCAACAGTTGCTCATGTTCTGGGCTCCAGGTAATCTCTCCGGTGATTAAATTCCAGTTCCACATCCCCATGCGGGCAGCGTGCATCGCAAGTCGCAGTTGCTCTTTCCTTTCTTGCAGGCGGCGATCGCTGATCTGCTGAATCTGATGCCGAGCATTCCTCAATTCTGAAATTAGGTAATTGATCAGAAATGAAACAATGGCAATCAAACTTAATCGCAGCAGTCTAGCTGGGTCAGTGATTGGGAGGGAAGAGGCTGAAGGGAGAAAGAAGTAGTCGCTTGAGAGCAGGGAGAGCAATGTTGCGAGTAATCCCGGTTTGGTGCCACCGATCCAGGTGCTGACGGCGATCGCTGCGTAGAATAAGCTAAATGATACCGGGGCAATCAGGGAGTAGAGTAGCTGGGTTAGAACAGTCGCCACAACAACTGACAGCACCGCAACAGCATAGGGGGAAGTGTGACGCATTTTGCTCAACATGGCTGCTTAATTCTCCAATCCCCGTAATTTTTTCAACACCATCGCATGTTCTAATCGTCGGATCACTCGGGCTACCAATTCTGCTGCTCGGATGGGTTTGCTAACATAATCGTCTGCTCCTACCATAAATACTTGTTGGATGGTTTCGTCATCATTACTGGCAGAGATCATCAGAATAGGCAAATCTCCGAACCGTAAATTGTTGCGAATCTTCTGACACAACTCGATGCCATTTGTCCCTGGCATTTCGATATCTAGCATGAGCAGGTCGGGTTTCACTGCTTCTAAGCTGCTCCAAATTTGCTGCGGGTCACTGAGTAATGCAACCTGAAAGCCCCAAGGCTGCAACATAGACTGCACGAAAGCTAAGAGCTGAGTATCATCGTCTACAATCAGCAATTGCGATCGCTGGGGTAATGCAAGCTTCTTCAGTGAAGTACTGGAGCTACACTCTTTTTCAGTCGTTGACGGTGATTGCGTTTGAGGAAACGGTTGTATTGCTTGGCGCAACTTTGATGTTAATTCAAGCAAATTCGCTTGTTCTGGCTGATTCAATAAGTCTGTTTTAAGCAGTTGCTCAATCTGACCTGACATTTCAGAAGCATCGTCCAGATCAAACAACCCTAAGGAACCTTTAAGCGTGTGGGCTTCTCGCTGCGCCTGCTGTCGGAGTTCCTCGCTGAGCGAGTTGGTTTGTAAGGCGGAAACTGCCCGTTCAATCACTGAGAGGCGATCGCTGTACTGTGCCCGATACTGCTCCCAGAAGGGATTGGTCGGGATAGAAGAGTAAGGAGATAGCGAAGTAGGCTGTTGGGGGATATCTGCCTCTCCTACCGCTGCGGCTGCGTTTGCAACCTGAGCTGCCTTTAACCGATAGCCCAATCCATAAACTGTCTCCAGCCAATCCTCAACGCCAATTTCCTTAAGCCGCTTGCGTAACCCTTTGATTTGCGCTCGAACCGCATTTTCAGTTGGAGTATCTTCTAGCATCCAAAGATGCTCGATCAACGTTCCATGACTAAAGATGCGCTGAGGATGCCGCAGGAAAAGCTCTAACAGGCTATATTCCTTGGAACTGAGATGAAAGGGTTGACTTTTATAGCTAGCCTGACAAGCACTGGGATCTAGCTGCAACTGTCCCCATTCTAAGCAGGGCGATCGCTCCACATTGCCTCGGCGCAATAAGGCTCGAACTCGCGCCAAGAGTTCATCCAAGTTAAAGGGTTTAACAATATAGTCATCGGCTCCCGCATCTAGCCCTGCGACTCGACTACTGCTTGCACCCTTAGCCGTCATTAAAAGGATGGGAGTATTGAGATTGAACGGTTTTAGGGAAGAACGTCTTTCATGCCGCAATCGTTGGCAAAAGCTGATTCCATCTAGCTTTGGCAACATCAGATCCAGCAGAATCAAATCATACTCAAAAGTTTCTGCTAAATCCCATCCTGTCTGCCCGTCTGCTGCGACCTCAACTAAGTAGTGTTGGGCTGTTAAGGACTGTCTGAGCAACTCAGCGATCGCTTCATCATCTTCAATCAGCAACACTCTCATAGGAAGGTTTGATCCTTAGGCAGATTAGAGAGATTTGGGTCAAACAGTTTCGTACCTTTGGATATCCGGTTTTTGACAGGTTGTTACTCGGTGCAATGCCAGTAGAGGAGCCCTGTTTCCCCTCAACCCTGAGTTAGAGACGCGATCGCTTCTAACTGAAAGTTATTGACCAGGGATGTCATGCTCTCAACCAGCAGCAGTTCGTCAGCTGGAATTTGGGCAATCAACTGATGTAATTTCTCATCATCTAAGTCAAGTGCAGCTTCATGAACCTGGTTGATCCATTCGATTGGCATTGCCTCAAAGTCTTGTGAGGTCAGCGTTTTTCGGATTGGACGAGATGGTGTTTGTGGTTCGTCTTTGTAGCGGTAGTGAACTCCTAGATGACGAGCGATCGCCTCAAAAACAGTGGTTTCCGTAAATGGTTTGGCAATATGTTCATTGCAGCCTGCTTGGAGACTGGCAGTGCGATCGGTTTCAAAAGCGTAAGCCGTAAGCGCAATGATGGGAATTGGTTGTCGCTGCTCAGAGGTTTCCTGAGCGCGAATCTGCCGAGTTGCCTCATGCCCATCCATTCCTGGCATTTGAATGTCCATCAGAATTAGGTGAGGGTGCCAGGATTGCCACTGGGCGATCGCCTCTTCGCCATTCTCAGCCGTACGGACTTCAAACCCAACGGGTTCTAGCAAAGCCTTTAAGAGTTGCCAATTTTCAGGAACATCCTCTGCAACTAAAATCCGGTAAGTGGGCTGCCCTGGCTCCAGACCTATCACCAGATTGGCAGTCTCTGACTCAACTAGATCGACTATGTCTGGACAGTGTAAAAGAATGTGACAAGTGAAGGTTGACCCCTGGTTGACTGTACTTTGAACCGTAATGTCGCCTCCTAGCAAGCGAGCAAACTGGCGGCTGATTGACAAGCCCAGCCCGGTTCCCTGAGCATAACGCCCCTGCTCAGTTTGCATAAAGGCTTCAAAAATCGACTCCCAGTCACTGCTATGGATGCCGCACCCCGTGTCTTCAACTTCAAAGGCGAGAGTCAGCGCACGGCAAGGTGATGAAGTGTTGGGGTAACAGGTGCAGCTTGGTTTACTCGTCTCTGCTGGCTTGGTTCGCACCTGAATAGTAACGCTGCCTTGCGTTGTAAATTTGATCGCATTGCTGATCAGATTAATCAAAATTTGCCGCACTTTTGCTTCGTCGCTGCACACATAGTGAGGAACACTTTGATCTTTCTCTAGTGAGAAAGTTAGCCCTTTCTCACTGGCTTTGAGTGCAAACATTTCGTGGAGCGATCGCAGCAATTGGTGCAGATTAAAAATCTTTTCGGTTAGAACCAGCTGCCCTGCCTCAATGCGAGACATCTCTAGCACGTCATTAATCAGGGTTAGCAGATGTTCTCCACTGCGGTTAATGATACCTAAATGCTCCTGGAACTCTGGAGGCGTACTGGTACTACGGTTCATCATTTGGGCAAACCCCAGAATCGCGTTCAGGGGGGTTCGCAGTTCGTGACTCATTTTGGCAAGAAAGTGGCTTTTGGCTCGGTTGGCGATCGCCGCCCGTTCAGCAGCTTGCTCTAATGCCGACTGAGAGAACTCCAACAGAGCCAGCATCAGCGTACTCCGCATCATTCTTGCCGCTTCGATCTCGACCGATTGCCAGGGCAGCGATGTCTCTTGCACTGTTTCCTTCCACAGATCAAAAGATTGGCGGGGACACAGTTGCAGTTCACCTGACTCATCAATCATCACCGCATCCTGTGGGTTGCCTGCCCAGTTCACCGTTTGGATTTGCTCGGGTCGGAACCATATCAAGTGATAAGACTTCTGGTGCAGCACGATGGAGATCGCCAGAATGCCACTTGCGGTCTGTGTGAATGCTCTGGCGGGCGGGTAAGGTCGCACCAGACAGTTGGTTAGGTAAATTTCAGGCTGGTTGAGTTGGGGCAGCCAAGTGAGAAGATTTTGAACTGCTTCCAAAGGTGGAGTTTGCCCGATCAGTAAGATCTTTTGATCAAGGGCGATCGCCACTCCTTCTGCGCGAACCAGATTAAGTAAGTCAGCAGCATTACGAGTGAGTACCTGTTGAATGAAATTTGGCTCTCGCAAAAATGCCTGCTGAAGCTTGTCTTGAATTGTTTGGACCTGAGTACGGTAACCCTCTAATTCTCGCTCTTGCTGGTGGACGAGTTCAATTGAAGCAAACTGCCCGATAAATTCACAGGTCTTGCGCGTTTGATAATCGATCTGTTTAGGGCTGTAATGGTGACAGGCAATTAGTCCCCACAGGCGTTGATCATTGATCAGCGAAATTGTGAACGTCCCAGCAACCCCCATGTTCTGCAAATATTCAATGTGATAGGGAGAAACGCCTCGTAATACACAGTCACGCAGATCTGTTGGTGTTTCAACTGAGCAACCGTCAGCCGCAATGAGAGCGACAGGGCTGTAGTGAACGTCGGGAATTTGCCGCACCCAGTTGCGAAGAAACAGCCTGCGGGCAGGGGCAGGAACATCAATCGCTGGAAAGTGTAATCCTAAGAAGCTCTCTAAGTGATTCTCTTTTTCTTCTGCAATCACAACTCCATGATCATCTGCTTCAAATCGATAGATCATGACACGATCAAACCCTGTCATTTCTTTTACTTGTGTAGCCAGGGTTTGGGCTAAGTTACTGAGACTCGCTGCACTGCGAAGGCTCAAAACTGTAGCTTGAAGGCGATGATAAAACTGAATGGAATCGGAGCTATCAGCAGGAAACTGAGGCTCCAGTTCTAGGATTAGAGAATTTTCAGTTCGGTGCAGAATGCTTCTGAAGGTTTGTGTCTTCACCTTCGGCTCTGCTCTCTCAGGGGAAAAGGCTTTGATCCGTGCTTTTAACTCAAATGGATTGCACAGTTCCAAATTGTCTTGTTGTAGGAATTGGGCAATTCGTTTGACTTGAGTGCGAGAAAAGAGCTTCTGTAGGGATTGCCCGACCAGGGCTGCGGCGGAAATGCCCCAAAACTGCTCCACATTTTCACTGATCTGCAAAATTTTGAGGTCGGGTTGCAGCACCAACAAAATGCCATACGGCTGAATATAGCCAGGAGCATATACCGATTCTTCGCTGCAATTTTCTAATGTAGTGAGTAATGCAGGCGTAAATGCAGATTGTTTAAAGGCAGTTAAGGCGTTCATTTCAACAAGCACGACTGGATTCAAAGGGGATAAATGCAGAGATGAGAGTTATGGGGAAGGATTGCTGTGAATCAGTGAAACAATCTGCTCAAACTAAAACTGATTGGTAAGTTGCGTCAACTGGACGTGCAATGAGGTAAATTCTGGTGAGATTTGGGATAGCTGGTCTGCGATCGCCCAATCATCCCCATGCACTGCTGCATTTTCCAGGGCCGCCAGCTAATCTCTTGACGAGTAGGCAAGTAAAGTTGAGTCAAAGGGAGCTGGTACATCTGCATTAGTCCTATATGAATCAGCAGGCAACGGGTTGGGATTGGAGGGTCGCTCAGCGTCAAGACACTCTAAATCTAAATATTCCCGCATCTTAAGAAATATTGTTTCGCCTTGCAAAGGTCTACTCATGTATCGTTACAGCCTGCGGTCAGGGCGATCGTGCGATCGCAATGTGTAATTGATCCTGCACAAGGAATTGTTGCCACCATCTTAAAGCTGCGATCGTGGCAACAATTCCTAACTGCAGGGGTATTCACTGATGCAGGTAAACTCTTTTGAACCAGTGGCACTTCTGATATCTATGCGTTGATTCACTAAACCTAGAAAACGCAAGTTTAATGCAATTTCTCAAATGGTAACGAGCGATCGCTCTGCCTTTGCCAGCACAAAACGTCGCTCCAATGAAGCTGAAACTAAATTCAAGCTGGGTTGCATCAAGGGCATTTCTTGCCAGCAGCTCCGACAAAACCAATAGGTTTGGTTATGACGAATATGACGCAGCATCTGATCAGAGCAGCAGGGACAACTTGCCATAAAACCTCATCCTTTTTATTTTAAAAAAATTCATTGATTTCCGGTGATGTTGAGTCGCTCCTCGTGACTCTGTTGAGGAAATTCCTGATGTTTTCACCTTAGAAATGAAATATGGGGATCTGGTGAGGAAGGTCTGAATGTTAAGGAAATGATTCAGATTGAAATACTTTGCAAAGGAAAAACAACCGTAACGATATGTATCGACAACGCAATAACTACTATCTTCCTTTAAGCGCTGCAATTTCTAATCTCCAGGGAGCGAGCAGACTGGACAACAGTGCTAGTATTCCCAGATTGTTATCAGTGATCAATAAGATTAATAACGTTTCTCTAGAAAGAGGCTACAGATGAAAGAGCACCTCGCTCAGCGGGGTGCTCTTTCATCTGTAGCCCTAAGTTTTAGATAAGTTTTGGGGCGTTGCACAATGGATGAATGATCATCTCAAAGCAGGCACTTGTCGATGCTTCAAGTAGTAAATCAACAAGCGAATCGATGCCTGAAGCATCTCAATTGACTTGGAATAGC
>NZ_JACJPC010000153.1:0-11499 GCF_014695875.1 Leptolyngbya sp. FACHB-541
GGTACACCCGATGCTTGAGAACCGTTGTTATTAGAAGAGGGCATGACCATAAGAGTTCACCTGAACTAGACAGTAATTTGTGAGCGGTCAGGTGTCTCACTCATATTGTCACAGAGGGTTCTTCCCAATCGCGCACTGTTTCATGCGTGAACTCAAATCCCCGCAGCAGGAGGAATTCGGCAATGTCGCGAAAGCTGAGCTTGTAGCGCAACCGGCACAGCAGGACTTGGAACACGATATCGGTGGGCACCTCGATGAAGTTGAAGGGAGTACCTGTCCGTTCGTTAAAAGTGCGGCAGCACTCCTTGCAGCGAAACATGGCATAGCCCAGGTCAGTTATGCGCTGTAAGCGAGTGGTACGAGCTGAGCAACAACCAGGTCAGTTCATGGAGTGTGGGCTGGGTAGAAATTGGGGGCAGTAGCCAGTTTATCAAGTCAGGACTTCCGCCCTCAAGTTGAGTACCCAGTTCTGACAGTTTCGACACAACGTCCCTAGATTGAAGCCGTCCCGAGTGAGCAGAGGCGCACCGCCATAGAACCGCACCCCTGGTTCACTTTGCACAAAAGGATTGCAGGCAAAACGATCGTCGAGTCGAGCATCGGGGATAATCAGCGGCTCATCAGTTAACACCGCAAAGCTGCAAAGCGTGTCGTCACGCGGCACTTCACTTGCCCCAAAACCAACGCAGGACTTAAACCACGCTCTCGATTCATCAACTAGCGAAATAAGCGCAATCGGCATGTCAAACAGCTTCGCTGCCAAGCGGGTAATGCGATCAAACGCAGCTTCAGGCGGCGTATCTAGAATCTTGTATCGCCGCAGTGCTGCCAATCGTTCCGTTTCATTGGCGGGTAAGCGAGGTAAAGGTAATGGAGATTTAGGTGATGCTTCAGTCACGGTTTATCAAGCAAGAGGGGCTAAGAGGTTGCAATGGAGGCAGAACAGCATCAGCCCTATCCAGTTTCTTTTGTTGATAATGTGTGAGTCATTCTTAGTGACATGATGGTTCTAATTAATTCCTCTGGCTCAATAGGCTTAGCGAGATGTCGTTGAAATCCAGCTGAGAGCGCTCTCTGATAATCAATTTCCCCAGCGTAGGCGGTCAGGGCGATCGCTGGAGTTTGCCCTCCCAGTTCAGAAGAAAGTGTTCTGACCCGTTGGAGTAGCATGTAGCCGTCCATCTCAGGCATCCCGATGTCGCTCAACAAAACGTCGGGTTTAAGCTGAGGCAAAACAGTAAGAACTTCACCGGCTGAGGCAATGGCTATCACGCTTGCTCCAGCTTGCTCTAGCAAGAAGGCAACAAACTCTCGGGTATCAGTATCATCATCAACCACTAAAACCTTGATGCCGCTCAACTCCAAGGACTGCTCAATCGGATCGCTATCCTGGTTAGCTAGTGATTGAGATAGCATAAGCGGAAGCTTGATGGTAAAAGTTGCCCCCTGTCCTTCGCCAGGACTATTTGCCTGAACTGTTCCTCCATGCAATTCGACTAAGTGATGCACGATCGCAAGTCCTAACCCTAATCCCCCAAACTGGCGAGTGGTCGTGCTGTCCGCTTGACGGAAGTAGTCAAACACATAGGGCAAGAAGTCAGAGGAGATTCCTTTACCCGTGTCAGTGACGACAATTTGAGCATGAGCGCTAAGGCGTTGTAGCTCAATTTCTATCCGCCCCCCTTGGGGCGTAAACTTAATTGCGTTTGAGAGCAGATTCCAGATCACTTGCTGCAACCGAGACGCATCTCCCCAGATCTGTCCGACATCTGGTGCAAAAGCTGTCCGTATCTCAAGAGACTTAGCCTCTGCTGCCAACCGGATGGTTTCCATTGCAGCTTGAATCGTCGCAGTTAGGTTCACTGAACCCACGTTGAGACTGAGCTTACCGCTTAGAATGCGGGAGATATCAAGTAAGTCTTCAATCAGTTCGGATTGCAGCTTAGCGTTACGTTCAATGACTTTCAGCGCTTCTGTTGTCTTAGCCGCATCCAGTTTTCTCGTTTGCAGCAACCTGGACCAGCCCAGAATCGGATTCAGGGGGGATCGTAACTCGTGAGAGAGCACTGCCAGAAATTCATCTTTGACCCGATTAGCAGTTTCTGCAGCTTCCCGCGCCGCCCGTTCGCGCTCCAACAAGCGTTCGCGCTCCTGGTTGGCTCGCTTGCGCTCAGTAATGTTTTCAGTAAAGAGGATAATGCCACCAACGTCTCCCCCACTGTCGTACCAGGGAAGAATTTCCCAATGTAGCCAGTGACCTGAACCATCCGCCCGAGCATAATAGTCCTCTTCACAGCGCTCCGTTGCTCCGGCTAGACACCGTTGATGAACCGCTCGCCAATGCTCGGGAATATCATTCATCACCTCATAATGAGATAGCCCTCTTAGGTCGGTATAGGTTGGAGCGTATTCCTGCATCCACCGACGGCTGGCAAAGAGATAGCGCATCTCTTGATCCAGCATCACCACAGCCGTGGGAGTATGCTCAATAAACCGTTGCAGCGTTTGATTGGCAGACTGCACGCGGGCTAATAGATGTTCCCGTTCTTGCTCTGTCTGTTTGCGCTCTGTGATGTCCTGGACGACTCCCAGCATTCCTATCACGTGCTCTGAAGGTCCATACTGGGCCCGTCCCTTAGCGGCAACCCATCGTTCGCTTCCACCCGGCTGAATTACTCGGTACTCAATGTCATAGTCACTATGCTGGGCGATCGCTTGTTCAACTTGTAAGCGTGCCTGCTCTTGATCGTCTTCATGCAATAGAGTTTGAATCTGCCCCCAAGTCATATAAGGACCGGGTGGAATGCCAAAAATCTTAGCGGCTTGATCTGAAAACGTTACAAGGTCGGTTGCTGCATCCCAACTCCAATCTCCAAGCTTTGATGCCGCTAATGCCATGCTTAATCGTTCAGCACTATTCCGTAGCGCTGCCTCTGTCTGCTTGCGAGCGCTAGTGTTAGTGAACAAAATTGCAAGCTGGTGAGTTTTAGGATCACCAATGGGAAAGGCATTGACATCAAACCAACGTCCGTTCATGGCGATCGATTGATTCTCAAACCGTATGGGTTTGCCTGTTTGCACAACTTTGCCATACACCTCAACCCAAAAAGGTTCAAGATTTGGGACGAGTTCTCGCGCCGTTTTGCCCGTCGCTTGCTGGAGTCCCGTCAACTTTTCAAATGCCGGGTTAACTTGAAGGAACCGATAATCAACGGGCTGATTATTCTGGTCAAACAGCATCTCACAAATGCAGAAGCCTTCGTCGATCGACTCAAACAACATTCGGTATTGGGCTTCCGATTGTCGCAATGCTGCTTCTGCTCGTTTTCGTTCTAGATGTTCTTGGGCTTCTCGCAATGCCCGACTTACAGCAGGAACTAATCGTTCCAGGCGTTGCTTTAAGACGTAATCAGTGGCTCCCTGTTTCAGTGTGTCGATCGCCAGTTCTTCACCCAGGCTGGCAGAGACAATAATAAATGGAGTGTCAGGACAAAGGTTACGAGCAATTTCTAACGCTGAGATGCCATCAAAACCGGGTAGGGTATAGTCTGCCAGAATTAAATCAAATTCATTAGTTTCTAATGCCGCTACAAAGTCGGCACGAGTTTCCATTCGCTGCAAATCACAGTCGATGCCACCATCGATTAACGTAACTTGTACCACCTCTGCATCGAGGGGATTATCTTCAAGCAGGAGAAATCGTAGGGCGGTCATGATGATTTCTCCTGCTGTTTCGGTAGCGAGAAGTAGAACGTTGCACCCTGATCGATCGCACCTTCAGCCCAGGTACGTCCTCCATGTCGATGAACAATTCGCTGGACATTGGCGAGTCCGACTCCAGTTCCGGGAAACTGCTCCTGTGGATGCAACCGCTGAAAAATGTTGAATAGGCGATCGCCATATTTGGGGTCAAACCCTGCCCCATTGTCTCTGACAAAGAAAATGATTTCTTGCTCCTGTTCTATGCTGCCGATTGTGATTCTAGCTTCAACCTTTTCTTGGGTGTACTTGATAGCATTAGAAAGCAAATTCTGCCATACCAACCTCAACATTGCTGGGTCGCCTTGAGCGGTTGGTAATGGCTCGATCTGCCAGTGAATAGTTCGCCCAATCAATTCCGATTGAAGTTGCTCCTGCACCTGCTGCACCAGTTGGTTTGTTGGAATGAGGGTAAAACGTATTTCTGTTCGCCCCATGCGTGAAAACTCCAGCAGGTCATCCACCATCTTTCCAGCCTGAACTGCAGACTGCGTGATGATGTTTAAATATCGCAAGCTGGTTTCATCCAGTTGGCTAACATCAAGCTTTTTGAGAAGCTGCTGGGCAAAGCCGTTGATGTAGCGCAAAGGAGTTCGCAAGTCATGGGACACAGAGTGGGAAAACGCCTCTAATTCCTGGTTAAGGGCTTCTAGTTGAGCCGTGCGCTGGTTAACTCGTTGTTCTAATGTTTCGTTGAGTTCATGTAATGCAGATTCTGCCCGTTTGCGATCGCTAATATCTCGAAAGTAAATAGACGACCCTCCTTGCAGAGGGTAACAGTGAACCTCAAACCAAGTATCAAAGGCAGCATTAAACAGCTCTAAATCGACTGTGATTTGCTCTCTAATAGCTTGACGAATACTGGCTTCAAGTGAGCCACTTGCATCAGGAAAAGCCTCCCATACGGTTTTACCCAGCAGGTCAATCCGTCGTTTGTGCAGAAGCGCCTCAGCTTTTTGGTTGACATAGATGTAGTGCCACTCATGATCCAGGGCAACAAATCCATCGGTGATGCTCTCTAGAATGTCTCGAATCCGCTGCTGCATTGCGGCTTGTCGCAGTTGTCCTAGTCTCAGGTTGGCATCCACACGAGCTAGCAACTCTCGTGCCGAGAACGGTTTAATCAAGTAATCATCGGCCCCTGCTTCCAAACCTTCTACCCGTGATTCTTCACCTGCGCGAGCAGAGAGCAAAATAACCGGAATTTCTCTCGTCTGCGAGTCAGCCCGTAACTCTCGCAACAACTCAAATCCATCCATTCCTGGCATCATGACATCGGTTAATACCAAGTCAGGTACCCGCTGTTGAGCAGCAGTTAAAGCCGCAACACCATCTGTCACGGCTGTCACCTCGTAGTGTTGGCTCAACAATCGCTTCACATAATCCCGCATATCGGCGTTGTCATCAGCGAGGAGAATTCGGGCAGTAGAGGAAGTTGAGGGCGGATTGGGAGTGGGAGTAGAAAGGATGTCCCCACTCCCGCTCAAGTGAGTGCTCACGTCGAAGCTCATTCCCCATTTCCCATTCCCCTCCTCCGGCAACCAACGCAAGGCTTCTTCGACAAACGCACTTGCCTTTACTGCTGTAGATGCCAGCGTGGAAGTAACACCGATCTGCTCGGGTGGTAGATGAGTACATCCGGTCGGAATGGCGATCGTGAAAGTAGTACCCTGATTCAGTTGGCTTGTGACATCAATCGTGCCACCGTGTAATTTGACCAGTTCTTGCACCAGTGAAAGTCCAATGCCTGAGCCTTCATAGCTACGTCCTCTGGCTCCTTTCACCCGATAGAATCGTTCAAATAGATAGGGTAATGCCTCGGATGGAATGCCTGTGCCTGTATCTTGCACAGTTAATTGAACAGTGTTTTCTTGAGGTTGAAGGGAAACTGAAATTGTTCCGTTAAAGGTAAACTTAAATGCGTTTGAGAGTAGGTTCAGGATAATCTTTTCCCACATCTCACGATCAACATAGATCGGCTCTGGTAAGGTTGGGCAATCGACAAACAACTGCATTCCTGCGCTTTCGATCGCCGACCGAAATACGCTTGCCAACTCAGTGGTAAAGGTTGCCAAATCCGTTGGTTCATAACTTGCTTGGATGCGATCGGCTTCAATCCGCGAAAAGTCGAGCAGCGTGTTCACGAGCTTCAACAACCGCTGACTATTGCGATAGATAATGCTAATTCGCTCATGTTGTTGGGGAGGAAGGGGATTGCTGACATCTGCTAGTGCGTCCTCTGCTGGACCTAGCATCAGCGTGAGCGGGGTACGAAACTCATGGCTGACGTTGTTGAAGAAGGCTGTTTTGGCGCGATCGAGTTTGGCTAGCATCTCTGCCCGCTGTCGTTCTTCTTCGTAGGCTTGAGCATTACGGATGGAGACTGAAACCTGTCCAGCCAGAAGCTCGTAAAATGACTGGTAGCCTTCATCCAACGCACAGTTAGGACTGATGCCACAAATGAGCACTCCCAACGGTGCAGCCGCGCTAGATGAAGGGATGGGCAAGCTGATCGCCTGATGTACGCTTTCGTTCCAGGGTCCGCCAGAAATAGCGAGGTCACGATCAAGTCCTGTGGCGATCGCGGTTTGTCCCATCATGACTGTTGCCAGCGACCATCGATCGGTTGATTCTGTAAGTGAGACGGTTGTTGAAGCAATCTCTTGATCGCCGTTTACCCGAACGCTGCCACATAGCCGAAGAGTGGGGTTGTTTGGATCGGGTAAGTAGATCAGGGCAAACGGTATATCCAGCGGATACTCAGCGATCGCAGCCAAAATATCTTGACAGGTTGCATCCACACTGCGCGTCTCACTTGCCCGTGCTGCCAGGTCACGCTGTAACCGCAAGCGTCGCTCTCCTAATACCTGCTGGGTCACTTCACTACAAACACAGAGCATCCCGCGAATCACGCCTGTGTCATCTCCGACAGCACTGTAAGACAAGCTGAAATGTGCTTCCTCGTTGTAGCCAGAGCGGTTCACTGCCAACATCTGATTTTCCACCCAGTTGGGAATGCCTGTCGTCATCACTTCGGTGATCATCGGTCCGATCACATCCCAGGATTCGGCTTGGGTTTCCCGAATCGACCGTCCTAGCGCATAGGGATGCTTAGTACCAATCAAGTTGATATAGGCATCATTGTAAATTTGAATCAATTCCTGTTCCCACAGCAAGATCATCGGATAACGCGAGCCTAACAGCGTGCGAACCGTTGACTTTAGACTTTGTGACCAGGATTCCACAGCGCCCACTGGAGTCTGTGCCCAATCCAATGCCTGCATCCGTGTCCCCATTTCCCCAAACTTAGGAAAGAGACTTGTTCTTTGTTCGTTCATTCGCAGTCCTCCCTCTCCCCCACGTTAGGCCTGTAGGTGCGGTTAGGAAAAGTGGGGTAAGCCGATGTTGAGCTAACCTCAGATCTTTGAGTCAGGGCAATCAGTTTAACCAGCTGCTCTGGCTCCACTGGTTTGGCAATATGGTGCTGAAACCCAGCGGCGATCGCTTGTTTTTGATCCAACTCTCCTGCATAGGCTGTTAGAGCGATCGCGGGAATCTCTCCTCCCTGCTCTGGTGGTAAAGTTCTTACCTGCCGCAGCAACATATAGCCGTCCATGTCTGGCATCCCAATGTCGCTCAGAAGGACATCGGGTTTAAAACGCATTAATGCTGTCAAGGCTTCTCTTGCAGAAGCGGCTGTGTTCACCTTTGCCCCAGCTTGTTCCAATAGAAACTCAATGAAGTCTCGCGTATCGGTATCATCATCTACCACTAAAGCTTGTACACCATTCAAACTGAGAGAGAATTCCAAGGGTTGAGGAGCTTGATTAACAATGGTCTGAGACAGCATCACTGGAACTCTCACCATGAACGTAGCTCCCTTCCCTTCCCCGAGACTGTCTGCCTGAACAGTTCCCCCGTGCAGTTCTACCAAGTAGCGGGCGATTGCCAGCCCTAACCCTAATCCACCAAACTTACGAGTAGTCGCGCCATCCTCTTGCCGGAAATAGTCAAATACATAAGGTAAGAAATCGGGAGAAATCCCTTTCCCAGTGTCACTAACGGTAATTTGAGCTTGATAGTCAACCTGCGTTAATCGCACCTCAACCCGTCCCCCTTCTGGTGTGAATTTGACGGCATTAGAGAGCAAGTTCCACACGACTTGCTGCAAGCGAGTTGAGTCACCTGAAACCAGTCCTACTTTAGGGTTTAGCCTTGTCTCTATTTGAATCGACTTGGCTTCGGCTGCCAGTTGTATCGTTTCGATCGCTGCTTGAATGACTGATGCTAGATTAACGGGACGGACCGTGAGACTCAGCTTACCGCGTAGAATTCGGGAGATATCAAGCAAGTCTTCAATCAGTTCAGATTGCAGCTTGGCATTCCGCTCAATGGTGGTGAGTGCTTGCTTTGCTCTTGTCTCATCTAGCTTGCCACTTAGTAGGAGCCTTGACCAACCGAGAATGGGATTGAGGGGTGATCGCAACTCATGCGATAACACCGCCAAAAACTCGTCTTTAGTACGGTTGGCGGCTTCAGCTACCTCTCGTGCAATTCGCTCCCGTTGCAACAGTTTCTCCCGTTCCTGTTCCATCTGGTCTCGTTCGGCAGTGCGTCTAGTCAGGCGATCGCGCATGTCTGCAAACACATTAGAGAGGTGGGCTACCTCGGTAATAGTGCTTTGCGGCAACGGGGCTTGAGTATCTCCAGTGGTGAGTTGATCAGTTGCATAGGCTAATGTCATCAGAGAGTTTGATAGCCGACGGGCGACACGCAACCCAATAATTAATGCGATCGCGGCAACGGCTAAAAGAGTTTGAAAATCTCGATTGCGTCTAGCATTGAGTGCCGCTAGAACATTAGAGGCAGGGCGTTCGACTACAATACCCCAACCAATGTCGGGAACCTGAGCATACCCCGCCAGTTGCCATTGTGCTTGATCCCAATAGTGCAGCCCACCAAAAGCTGCTTCCTGCTTCAGCAATGCCGCAACGGGGGGAGCTTGAGAGCGATCGGAAAAGGAGCTGACCAGACTAGCATCTGGGTGGGCAATTACTCGTCCCTGATCATTTACTAGATAGGCCATGATATCGGCAGTCTCCCCTGTCTTGATCAGTTCCCCTGTCAACTTTGACGACTCGATCGCTCCGGCTGCTACTCCCGCAAACTGTTGATTTGCATCATAAAAGGGGGCTGTAAAGGTAAAGATCGGCTTCTGTAAAACTCGTCCAATGCGAACGTTGAGGGTGGTTTGTCCCAGCTGCGCTGCTCGGTATGAGTTGAAGCTTGCAATGGATGGACCTAACACTCGATCATCACTGCGGGCGATCGCATTTCCTGCTGCATCATAGGTTGTCAATACAGTAATGTCAGGATATGCCTGATTAATCAACTGAAGGAAATTGCGCTGCTCAGAAGCAGTCATAGCTGCCAAATTAGGCTGTTTAGCTAACGCATGAACAGCAGCCCGATGCAAATTGATATAGTTGGCAACGTCTTGAGCTAGAGCCCTGGCTAGCGTCTGCTGAAGGGTAAGGGCTTGATTGATCACTGCTTGTTCTTGTGGCAGTGCGATTAGGGTAACGATAAAGAGAAGCGGCAGAGCAACAATCCCTACAAGAGTTACGGCTAGTTGAGTTTGTAAAGACCTTGGTTCAAGCCGACGAAGATAGGGACCTAACCACGGTAGCAATGCCAACAGCGTCCCCAAGCCGCCATAAAAGAGAACAGAATTCCAGGTGGGAAACCCTAACCCGATTGTCCACGACCAGAGCATTCCCCCGGCTAGTAGATGAGCAGCCTGAAAGAGCCGTTTTGGTAGTTTGGGGTAGAAATAGGCTGCTAATAATGCTAGCCCACTAACCAGGTAAGCAATGCCATAGGGCAGCAGATAGGGGCGAACCGGATCATACAGACGAGCATCAAACTGCGGGTTAAACGGAATCAGAACAATGATTCCATCCAGCACCATCCGAATGCTCATCAGCAGGGCAAACAGGTCAATTCCGTTTCTAAAATTTCGGCTAGGACGAGTTTGCAGGAAAGGGGCGATCGCCGTTCCAAATCCTAAAGTGACAAAATCTGCAAATGCCGTCCAAGTGCCTGCAAACAGATGCCCACTAGCAGCCTGTAGTAGAGCAGAACCCGCTAGCAGATGAGCGAATAGAACAATGGAACGGTGAGGTACCAGCGTCACGGCAGCAATCAAAATGGCACCCGCAACTACCTGCCAGGCTCCAAACCCGGGTAAGTGCGGCTGGATGGGAACAAAAACATGGGTATTGAGTGTATGGGGCACCATCAACATCAACGTGCCTCGAATGGCAATGTAAATGCCAATAAACCACTGCAAGGTGTCGATCCTGATTTGCCGTTTCATCTCACTTTCCCCAGTATCAACCTGACTAACCAGCACTAAATCTGGTTTAGCAAACGAGCGATCGCTCCTATCAAAACTTCTGGTTCCACAGATTTAGAAATATGCTGTTGAAACCCTACCGCCATCGCCTGCTGATAGTCAATTTTCCTGGCATAAGCAGTGAGGGCGAGCCAGCCCTAACCCTAGCTCACCAAACCGTCGAGTGGTGGCAGAACTCTCCTGGCGGAAATAGTCAAATACGTAAGGCAAAAAATCAGCAGAAATGCCCTTACTCGTATCGCTGACGGTAATTTGAGCTTGAGAATGTCTGTTTGATTCGGATATCTACTCGGTATTGTCAAGTTAACGCCAACATAGAATAATCGGACTAATTCCACCTTGTTCGCGGCTTCCGGTTCATGTACTCCCGTCATCGCTTTCCTGGCGAAATCATCAGTTACTGCGTCTGGCTTTACTACACCTTTCCCCTGAGCTACCGGGATATCGAAAAGATGATGCTCTACCGGGGCATCGAGGTGACCTATGAGTCGATTCGGGAATGGTGTAGCAAGTTCGGACAGCAATACGCGAATCAAGTGCGACGTAAACGACCTTATCTCACCGATAAGTGGCATCTTGATGAAGTCGTTGTCACCATCAAGGGACAGCAATACTACCTGTGGCGAGCAGTAGACTCAGCGGGCAACGTGCTCGACATCTTGATGCAACAGCATCGCGATACCCAGGCAGCCAAGCGGTTTTTCCGCAAACTCCTCAAGCAGCAAGGCTTTGTACCACGAGTGATCGTGACAGACAAGCTGAAAAGCTACGAAGCTGCCAAAAATCAGATGCTCAAGAGCGTAGAGCACCGAGCGCACAAGGGACTGAATAATCGAGCAGAGAACTCGCATCAACCGACTCGAGTGCGAGAGCGACGGATGCGAGAGTTTAAGTCACTCGGACAAACGCAACGCTTTCTTACTGCGTTTGAACCAATTCGAGACCACTTCCACCCCAAACAACATCAACTCACGGCCCAACGCTACCGCGAACAAATGCGCCAACGCATTCGGGATTGGCAAGAGATTGTTGGCTTGAAATCTGCCATATAATCCTGCGATTCCAACTTGCCAAGAATTATCGTGCTGATTCTTCAACTTCTTCGATTAAGTTGACTGCGAGGATAGAAGAGTATTGCTTCTGCCAATCTGACCCATAAGTTGACCGGCTTCGTGCCTTTGTATTGATTTGTCGATTGGTAGAAGCAATATCTATTGCTTGTTTGGCTTGGGAAGAGTGACCTTATAGGAGCCTGTCTTGAAGAAGTCCCATCGCAGTCTTGTCCTTTGACCCAAACCTGCAAGCGGTCATTCTCTTCAATC
>NZ_JACJPC010000154.1:0-5519 GCF_014695875.1 Leptolyngbya sp. FACHB-541
AATTTAGACTTACTCAGCAAACGCTTTATCCTCACTGCAAAAGCAACACCTATAGAGTTACAAGCTTCCTAAAGAGATATCCCAAGATCACCAAAAGCTGGGATGAGCCCAAAGGGATTGGCGCTCAGCATAAAGTCGAGGGTATTACCCTCCAAATCGACCGCACGATACAGATACTTCCACACGCCCTTGACTTTGATGTAAGTTTCGTCCACCCGCCAAGAATCATTCGTGGGTTTGAGGTACGGTCGAATGCGTTTGTCCAGTTCTGGTCCGTACCGTAAAACCCAGCGGTTGATGGTTGAGTGATCCACTCCCATGCCGCGCTCCTGCATCATCTCCTCTAGGTTCCGCTAGCTGAGTGAATAGCGGCAGTACCACCGCACATTCAGCAAGATGATTTTTGGCAGAAAGTGATGCCATTTGAACAAGGAATCGGTCGTCATTTAGAGCAGAGCTAGAGAAAATTGAGCTTCCACACCCTACCATTTTTGCGACACAACCATATTGACTGCCAACAAAGGAGAACCCGACCCCTAACTCTAGCAAAAGCTCTCGAATATGCTGGATGAGAGCCGTTTCTAGCTCTCGCTCTAGAGGGCTGTGTCGCAAAATTTTTTGAATCGCTGATCTTGATATTGAAAGCTGCCTTGCACAATCGTCCCAGCATTAGACATCCACAGGTCTAGAACACTACCCATCCCTCTAAATAGCGCGGCGACGTTGAATGAAGTGCAGAATGACCAACAACACGACTGCACCAATAAATGCAATAAAGATAGTGCCAGCAAGCCCAGGAAAGGGCGAGGCGAGTCCCATTCAATCTGACAGTTTCGTATTATTTGATATCAATTTTCACTGGGTAAGCAATGATTGTATAAGATTGCTCTGAATTGTATCTATTCATCCTTGGTTAAAAGTTCATGATCGAACTATCCAGCTACAAAATCCAGGAATTGCTGTACGAAAGTGACAATTCTGGCGTGTATCGGGCTGTAGGACTAGACAAAGTAGAACAGGTCATTCTTAAGGTACTCAAACAGGGCTACCCGACTCGGGCAGAGCTAACTCGCTACTGTCATGAGTATGAGATGATTCGAGGCTTATCTGGTGAGGGAATTATTCAAGCCTATGCACTGGAAACCCACCAGAAGTCGCTAGTCATTGTTCTGGAAGATTTTGGTGCAGAGCCCCTATACGGTGTTATTCAGAAACAACCCTTGGCAATCGAGCCGTTTCTAAAGTTAGCGATCGCCATTACCCAGGCGCTATCGCAGATTCATGCGGCTCATGTTATTCATAAAGATATTAATCCATCCAATATTGTTTTTAATCGTCAGACCAATTGTGTAAAAATCATTGATTTTGGTATTTCAACTCGCATCAGCCAGGTCAGTTCTAGCTTAAAACATCCAGATGTTTTGGAAGGAACCCTAGCCTATATTTCTCCAGAACAAACTGGACGAATGAATCGGTTTTTAGATTATCGAACTGATTTTACTCGCTTGGAGTAACGTTTTATGAGTTGTTAACGCAACAAGTGCCGTTCCATTCTGATGATGCCTTAGAACTCGTTCATTCTCATCTAGCAAAGCAACCGCTTTCTCCAAGCGAAGTTAATCCTGCAATTCCTGAAGTGGTTTCCAATATCATCTTGAAACTGCTTCGGAAGAACCCTGAAGACCGTTATCAGAGTGCACTAGGCATTCAATTCGATCTGGAATATTGCTTGGAAAAATGGAATGCACAGGGCGCAATCGCGCCTTTTCCGTTAGGACGTGAGGATTACGTCACCCAGCTCAACATTCCCCAGAAACTTTATGGACGGCAGCAAGAATTAGAGACGTTGTTAACCGCTTTTGATCGAATAGCAACGCTCCAAGGGGGTCAAATGAAGCAGCCTGCTTCACCGGAGATAATCTTAGTGACGGGATACTCTGGACTCGGAAAATCTGCGCTAGTGCGGGAGATTTATAAACCCATCACTGAGAAGCGAGGCTACTTTGTTACCGGAAAATTTAACCAACTTCAAAGAACAACTCCCTACAGTGCGATCGTTGCTGCCTTTAGCGATTTAGTCAAGCAACTTCTTACAGAAAGCCAGGAGTCTTTGCAGCAATGGCAAGCTAAATTATTGGCTGCATTGGGTAATAGTGGTCAGGTCATTGTTGATGTCATCCCAAATATTGAATTAGTGATTGGGCGACAACCTTCTGTGCCATTGCTTGAACCGACTGAAACTCAAAATCGCTTCAAACTCATCTTTCAGAAACTAGTTCGCACCTTTAGCGATCCAGCTCATCCACTGGTTATTTTTCTTGATGATCTGCAATGGGCAGATGTAGGAAGTTTGCAACTCATTCACCTCATGCTCACCGATCGAGAAATGCGATCGCTGCTTCTGATTGGAGCCTATCGCAGCAATGAAGTCAGTGACACCCATCCGCTTATGATGACTTTAGAAGAACTGAAATCACTGGAAGTACCTCTGACTTCTATTGATCTTCATCCGTTGACCGTCGATCATCTTAATCAAATGTTGGCAGATAGTTTACATAAGGATCTGCAAAACACGTTCACTTTAGCAGAATTAATTCATTGCAAAACGAATGGAAATCCCTTCTTTGCCAGCGAGTTTTTGAAGACGCTTACAGCCGAGAATTTGCTTCGTTTTGACTTAAAGCAGCGAGTTTGGACTTGGGATATTGAGCAAATTCAAGCCCAGGATATTACCGATAATGTAGTGGATTTAATGATGGGAAAGCTACAAAAGCTTTCTCCTCAAGCACAACAAGTACTTTGTTTGGCAGCTTGTGTCGGTGCTAATTTTAATCTAGCGACTCTCTCTATTATTGGGCAACAACCTCTAGAGGAGATCTTTACTGTTCTTTTTCCTGCCATTCAAGCAGGCTTAATTCTCACAATCTCTGAGCCGGATGAGCAGTTGTTGATTCAAAACTATCGCTTCCTTCATGACCGAGTTCAGCAAGCAGCCTATGCACTCATTCCAGAGCAGCAAAAGCAAAAGCTTCACCTTCAAATTGGGCAGCTTTTACGAAATAAATTGCAGTCTGCGAATGAGGATGAAGAACTTTTTAGTATCGTTGATCATCTCAATATTGGGCGATCGCACCTTGCTACTTACACCGAGCAACTTGATTTGATTGAGCTCAATTTAAGAGCAGCCCGCAAAGCAAAAGAATCAACTGCTTATCAAGCTGCCCATAGCTATTTATCGATTGGGTTAGAATGCCTTCCTACAGATGCCTGGCAAAATCAGTATCATCTGACATTAGCTCTTCATCAGGAGCAAGCAGAAGTTGAATATTTAATTGGTAATCTTGAGTCTTCCAAACAAATTCTAGATACAATTTTGAGCTATGCTCATTCGGTACTGCCTCAAGCCGAGGCTTATAATCTGTTGGTGGTTCAATCTACTCTTCAAACAGATTACGCTAGGGCTTTAGAATATGGACGAGAGGCACTTAAGTTATTAGGCATTGAGTTTCCAGCTAACCAATTCGAACAAGCTTTTGAACAGCAATATCAGCAATTTAAAGCGCGTTTAGGCGATCGCCCCTTTTCTATTCTGCTTCACCAACCTGACATTACCCAAGCTGAGAAACAATTGGCAGTGAAAGTGCTCTCCAATATGGGATCAGCGGCCTATCGCTATAGGCAAATTATTTGGCAAGTTGTGGTTGTGGTTTCTATTTCCCTATTTTTGAAATATGGCAATGTTCCAGAATCCTGTTACGGCTATTCCAACTATGGAACTCTACTGGGATCAGTTCTAGGTGATTACGCAATGGGTTATGAATCTTGCTTGGTTTCATTGCAATTAAGTGAGAAATATCAAAACTTAACTCAGCGATCGCGAGTATGCTTCATCCTCAGTAATTTTGTTCATTCCTGGGTTCAGCCTGTCTGTTTGGCAGATGCAATCAATCAAGATGGAGTACGTTCCGGTCTTGAATCAGGAGAATTTCAATATGTGGGCTATTCTCTCAGCTATCGCATTTCTAATTTAATGTTTCAAGGAAAACCGTTAAAGGAATTAGACGACTTGGTTACCGAATCTTTGACGTTTTGCCGGAGTGTAAAGAACCAGTGGGCGATCGATGTTTTGCTTGGCTACCAGCTTATCTTTGCAAATCTTACTGGACAGACTACCAACTCGTTAAACTTTGATCAAGAGACGCTCAAGGAAGTTGATTATCTTCAAGCTTGTGCTGATCACAAAAGCTTAAGTGCATTGTGTCGTTATTTCATTGCAAAAGCATTCATTTTGTATCTTCACCATCAAGATGACGCAGCTTGGGCTTGTATCGAGAAGGCATTGGAGTTGCAAAACTATATTTTGGGTGTGATTTCAAATGCGGATCTTCATTTTTATGCTGCATTGATCCTACTGCGATTGAGCTTAAGAGCATCGTATGAACAACGCACAGTTTATCAGCAACAGATTGCTGAACACTATGCCAAGCTTGAACAGTGGGCAAACAATTGTCCTGAAAACTTTCAGCATAAGCTTTGGTTGCTGGATGCAGAACTCGGGCAACTGCGAGGCTGTTCGTTAGAAGAAACACTCGATCGCTATGACCGAGCGATCGCTGCCGCTGCAACTCAAGGCTTTCTCCAAGATGAAGCGATCGCTTATGAACGATCCGCCGAATTTTGGCTGGCTCGTAAGAAGCCGAATTTTGCCTACAGCTACTGGCAAAAAGCTTGCTACACCTATGAAGCGTGGGGCGCAAAACGTAAGGCAGAAACGCTAGAGCGTGAGGCAGAACCGTTTTCTGAGAATATGCACCGCCAGCCTGACGTAGTGCGGCGTTCCAGAAGTATGACCACAACTGATCGCTCATCTGGTGGATCATTCGATTTGAGTACGCTGCTAAAGGCGTCTCAGGCGATCGCCAGCGAAATTGTGTTAGAAAAACTTTTGGCACGGTTAATGAGTGTGTTGGTGGAAAATGCAGGTGCTCAACGAGGTCATTTGGTGCTCGAGTCTGATGGTAGGTTTTGTATCGAAGCCACCAGCCAAGTAGATAGTGAACCCAGCGTGTTGTCCTCCCTACCACTGACGGAACAGATTCCCCTTAGCATTATCAACTACGTGATTCGCACGCGAAAAAGTGTAGTGCTTCATCGGGGGCAACGATACAGCAAGCAGCGCAATTGCTTGGACGCAACCGGGTCAGCGTTCAGAAGTGGTTACGGCGCTATCGAGCAGGAGGACTCAGCGAGATGCTGGAGAAAAAGGAACCCTGCGGTCGCCCCCGTGCGATTCCAGCCTGGGCAGAAGCGAGTCTGAAAAAGCGGTTGCAAGAGCCTGAGGGGTTTGATGGCTACGGAGCAATTTGTGATTGGTTCGAGACGCAGTTGGGGGTTGAGGCGAAGTACAAAACGGTGCATAAACTGGTGTACTACCGTCTCCAGGCATCTCCTAAAGTTCCTCGTCCGGTGAGTGTAGAACAGTCGTGTGAGCGGATGGAAGCATATAAAAAAACTTGAGC
>NZ_JACJPC010000155.1:0-69025 GCF_014695875.1 Leptolyngbya sp. FACHB-541
TACGCTTGATGGGTTGCGTCAGCAGTTGCGAGAACGTCTGGCAGCACTCACTCCTGAAGTGATTGCATCGATTACCGCTCGTCCCTCTATCTTGGAAGCTTTATCTGTCGCCGGAATTTAGAGAATTGGTATAACTACAAGGCGCTATAAAATTGCATCTCTACTAGTTGGACTGATGGCGATCGCCTCTCTTCCTTCCCATAAACATTGCACCCATTGCCACTAGCCCAAGGGTCAATGCAGGTTCTGGCACCACAATAGGGGAGTAGGTAATGCCGATCGGACGTTTCAAATTTGGATTTGTGGATACAAAGATAGGTCCAGTTTCACCCACACCAGGCAACGGATCGCCCGTCTCTCCATCAAACCGCAGAATTGCGCCCTGGTTGCCTTTGGTAAAATCAAACCCAACGCTGTATAACGTCCCGGTTGGGGCAAAGGTAAGACCTCCAACGAAATTGTTGCTGGGGGTTGTACCCGTGTAATTGGTTGATAGAGTATCGACTAAACTGCCCGTAAGCAAGTCATAGCGGCGAATATCATTTGCAAAATCGCTGACAAAGAGATCTCCATCTGCGCCAAACTCCAAACCTAGGAAACTCACGAAGCCAAAACTATCTGGCGATGGTGTAGGTTGTGGCACAAACACATCTGGTTCTGGTGCAGCCGCGAAAATGTTGTAGCGCAACACCTGACTTTCAAACAAGAATTCAATTCCACCTTTACCATCAGCCACGCTGCCCTGAGTCGTGACGTAAAGGTTGCCATCTTCGTCAAACAACAGATCGTTTGGTCCATTCAGCCCGTTCGCCGTACCCGTACCAAAAGCAAACACATCCAGAAACTTACCCGTGGTGCCATCAAAGCGCAGAATTTCATCAGAACGGAAACTGCTGACGTAGAGATTGCCGTCGGGTCCAAAAGCATTGCCGTAGGGGCGAAGAAGGCTCCCCCCCTGGTCAAATCTGCCTAAGAAATCTCCCGTTTTGCCATCGAACTTCAAAATTGCGCCAGAGGTTTCGGTTCCACTGCTGATATAAAGGTTGCCATCGGGACCATAGGTCAGGTCATCTGGGGACGTTAAGCCCCCCGTACCCGCAGCGATGAACTCGACGCCAAATCTACCTGTGCGTTCGTCAAAGATGACAACGTTGTTGCCCTCCGTATTGCCAACCAGCAAAGCTGCGTTTGCGCCTGACACACCACAGGTTAATGAAGCTAAGGTTCCTAAAAAGATAGAAGTTTGGACGCTAAGTAATTTCTGGTTAATTAAACGCATTATTTCTAAAAAAAGACAGCGCCCAATTATCCAAGCCAGTCAAAGTTATGAGTGTTTGTCGAGCTACAAATTTCTAGAAATTTACTGATGCTTCATCTTGTGTGAAGGTTATACCAACCCTCTTTCAAAGCTACATATTTTGGGACTGTCCGTGCACTTCGGAATATGGCACTGCTGCTCTGATGTATGAATTCCGTAGGGGCATGGCATTGTGTTACCCGACAGAGGGAATTGAGATCCGTGAATCGTACCCGCATTCAAGGACGCCCAAAACAAATAGTTTCTACAGAAACTTGCTCCGTAGATGAGTAGCTTAAAGCCAACTACATGAAGCCGCTAGAAACGTAACGCTAAGAACCCCAGATTCTTGGAGAATCTGGGGTTCTCAAACCTACATTAGATATGGGATGAGCGTTTTCCCTTCGAGTTATTCGGCATATTCGCTGAGGAACAGCTGATAACGATAGGTGCCCTGGCTGGGACCAGCAAAATCGCCAATCCAGATGCGGTAGGTACCAGCGGGCCAGGCACCAGAGACTTCAGGCATCAAGCCATTCACATCATCTGAGCAGTAGCGACCATCT
The DNA here is from genome assembly GCF_014695875.1 of Leptolyngbya sp. FACHB-541. Lineage (NCBI taxonomy): Bacteria > Bacillati > Cyanobacteriota > Cyanophyceae > Leptolyngbyales > Leptolyngbyaceae > Leptolyngbya > Leptolyngbya sp. FACHB-541. The sequence continues at coordinate 1,864 of NZ_JACJPC010000155.1, forward strand.
GGACCTTCAACTAGCATCGTTACATCTCCGGGAGCTTCTACATAGGCACGGAGATAGCTAAATCCTTCGTTGACGGTGAGAACGTGGTCTGGAGCGTTATCAGCATCTACATAGCCACAGTCAGAGGTAGAACGACCGCCTCCAGACATGCCTGTACCGATTTGGGGGTCAGGCAAGAAACCAGGAGTCAGGCTGAACGAACCGTAATCCTGAGCTTTAGCTTGTTGTGGTAGAGCGAAAATAATGCCAGCACTCAAAGCACAGGTGGTTAAAGCGATCGCAGAATTCTTGAGGATGTTCATAGTTCGGGAAGGTTGTCTTAAGAATCAGGTGTTCATGATTAATAGCACAGTAAAAAACATCTAGGTGTCGTTTGTTACAATTGCTGCGTGATGATTTGGTTAAGCAGCTTGAAGCAAACGTGAAGCTAAAAAGTCAAATTGTTGACCATCTTTTTGCAGTTAGAGTTTGAGAATAAGTTGAACTAACGCAATTCGAGATGTTCCTTCTTTTGACTTTTAGTAGATGGTTGATTGTCCTGCTGTGCTATTGATATTGGGAACTACACTGGCTGTCAGAGCTTTTCCGGTGGCGTAAAACATCCAATAAAATTGCAGTTTTATGCAATGCATTAGAAGAGATTTAGATATATTTTGGAGGAAGAATTATTTTTTATATAAAGGCTTGTTAAAGTCTTTATCTACATAAAAGAATACTGAGGAAGCGATCGCCCCTCAGTATAGATAAAACATTGTCCTATTCAATTAACAGAGATTCATCTTGAACTCGGTGTAATTACGGTTAACCGAGAATAGACTATTTGCTCTTTGCTTTGACTTTCTCTTGGATAGTAGTCCCATCCTTGCTGGTAGTCTCAGGAGCCTGCAAGTGAGCTTCCAGGAACCAAAGGCGCTTATCGATTGTGCGGGAAACCTCGGTGTAAAGGTCAGCCGTATCGGCATCCCCCAAGTCGTCGGTTTGGGCGATCGCTTCCCGCAAAGACTTAGCATAAGGGGCAAAGCGATCGGCCAGCGCCACAATGTGGTCTTTCCCGCTTAGAATGTCAAACGGATATTCTGGCAAGGTTGACTGACTGGCAGCAACGCGAGCTGTTCCAAGCGCCAAACCGCCCAAGGCAGTAACCCGCTCAGCAAACATATCAGTGTACTCTTCCAACTCCGTGGCCATCTCATCAAATAGCTCATGAAGCTGATAGAAGTCCATCCCTTTAACGTTCCAGTGAGCCTGTTTGACCTGAGTCTTGAGATCGAGTGTAGAAGCCAGGGTCTGATTTAGAATGGCAATGACTTGAGTACGAACCTCAACGGAAATATCAATGCGAGTCGGATAGAGAGTCTGGCTACGACCATTAGTACTCATACGCCTGTGTCCTGGTAAGACGGTTAGATCATCAACATTAGTCGAAAAGCAGGCGTTGACGAAACCGTATGCTTAGAGGACGTAGGTCAAGGAGCGATCTTTCTTTTGGTAGCGGGTGAGAGGGTGAAGGGAGTTTGGAGTGATAGGGTGATGCGTTTATCTACTCCGTTATCCTACTTCCCCACTTTATCTACGGGAGGCTTTCCCAAGCCTGGGCAACAATTTCACTCAGCCACACCCTGCTTTGCCAGTCGAGTAGGCTGTCATCCGCTAAAACTTCGGCTCTCAGATCTTCTAAAGATTGCCCCTTAGACCGAGCCACGCCGATGACTCCAGCGATCGCCGCTGCAATTAATTCTTCATCTACACGCTGCTGTCTAAGAGCAACAACTTCTTGAGGGCTAGCCGGAATGGGATAATTCATAGCTGATTAATAAAACGTTCACTCCTTTAACAAATATGAGAAACCTGTAAAGTTTTTTAAGCTATTTCATGGTAATCGGAAGTGTAGCGCACTTTCAGACTTTGTCAACCCGCTTTCAGCATTAAACTGATTGGAGTTAATATCAGCGAAATGAAAGAGATTCTTTATATCGAGATCCCCACCCCTAATGTTGCGGCTGTTCGAGCGTGGTTGCAGCAGCAGTTTGAATTTAAATCTGGAGAAAAAGTCATCACTCCAGATGGCTTTTGCCTCAGATATCCTAAAGCTACATTTCAAGCTGCATCCCTTTCAGAAACGACTGAAAAATTACCATCTGAGCTTTCTGTTTTTGTTTGGTCAGTTCAGCGAACGACCTATCTAAAGGTGTTTCGCTGGGCAAGCCAGCCAATCGCAGACGAGCGGCTGATGGTGCAGCAGTTGACGAAAGGATTGCGGGTTCAGTTTCCCAATCAGTATCCGGTGCCCCCGGCGATCGCCCCTGGACAATCTATTTTTGAGGCGTTAGCGGCAAACTACCCCAAAACAGTGAAGTACTTCCAGGACATGCCCAACGGGGAATATGACCTGAACCGAGCCTATTGGTGGGAACAGCGCTGGCGGAAAGGCGTAAAGAATCCGAAACAGCCCAAACAGGTAATCTTTTCAGCGTCAGAAGGACAAGGTCAACAGGATGCTGAAACTGCCCATCAGTCGTCTACAGAATCTCCTCCTTACGATTTAATTTATATTGGCGGTGCGCTTGGGGTGATCCATGCCGCAGTGATGGCGCGGCTGGGCTACCGGGTGCTGCTGATCGAACGGCTGCCGTTTGGGCGGATGAATCGGGAGTGGAATATCTCCCGCGACGAGTTTCAAAGCCTGATCGACCTGGGTCTGTTTACCCCCGCCGAGTTTGAAAGCATGATTGCGCGGGAGTATGTAGACGGGTTCCACAAGTTTTTTGATGCAAACAATCCGCCCCAGTGTAAAGCCCCCGTTTTGAGAACTCCAACGGTTCTAAATGTGGCGCTAGACACGGAAATACTGCTGCGGCTGTGTGGCGACAAGCTGAAAGCTGCGGCTGGCAAAATTTTGGACGAGACAGAGTTTATTCGAGCAGAGGTGGCGGGCGATCGCGTCACCGTTTTAGTCAAACACCTACCAACCCAGGCAACCCAGACGCTAGAAGGACGACTATTAGTAGACGCAATGGGCACAGCTTCCCCGATTGCCTGGCAGCTTAATGGCGGACGAGCCTTTGATAGCGTTTGCCCAACTGTCGGAGCCGTGGTTGAAAGCGGATTTGAGCCGCAGGTCTGGGATGCCCACTATGGCGATGTGCTAAACAGCCACGGCGATATTTCACGCGGACGACAGCTAATTTGGGAATTGTTTCCCGGAGCAAATGACGAGTTGACGATTTATCTATTTCACTACCACCAGGTGAATGCCGAAAATCCCGGTTCGCTCCTGGAAATGTATGAGGATTTCTTCACTATTCTGCCGGAATATCGCCGCTGCGACCTGAGCAAACTGAAATGGCGAAAGCCCACGTTTGGCTACATTCCGGGTCACTTCAGCACGAGTGGGAGTGATCGCCAGATTGCCTTCGATCGCCTCGTCTCGATTGGGGATGCTGCCTCTTTGCAATCGCCTCTTGTGTTTACCGGATTTGGTTCCCTTGTGCGAAACCTGTCCCGCCTCACCGATTTGCTCGATACGGCGTTGCGCCATGACTTGCTCAAAGCCAAACACCTGAATCAGATTCGCGCTTACCAGAGCAACATTTCTGTCACCTGGCTATTTTCCAAGGGCATGATGGTGCCGACAGGTCAATTTCTGTCGCCGCAAAAGGTTAACGCTATGCTGAATACCTTCTTTGGCATTTTGGCAGGGGAATCACCCGCTGTGGCAGACAGCTTCATCAAAGACCGGGGGAGCTGGCTTGACTTTAACCGCATGGCAATTAAAGCCGCCTGGAGAAATCCGTCTCTGCTGCTGTGGATCTGGCAGCTTGCAGGCGCAAAAGACCTGGTGCGCTGGCTTGGCAGTTACCTCAACTTTACGATTAGCGCTTTGATTAGCTGGCTATTTCGCTGGGTACCTGGCTTTGCCCAACAGATTCAACCCTGGCTAGAGCCTCGCTATCCCGCAGTTTGGCTGTGGCTGCTAGCCCAAAGCTATGCCCTCACTTACGGTATGGGGCGACCGCTTGCACGGATCAAGGCGGGGGGAGAAGAGCGGCGATCACTCACACCTTCCACTTCCCTCAAGTCAGTAGCCGACGTCAGCTCAACCCAAGCTAAACCTGACCCCTAAAAGGTGCATCAACTCTAGTAGTTCTAAATTAGTTGTGGAATGATGTGTTGTGAGAGATACACCTCAGAACGGTGTGCTCACAACACTTTTGAGATCGCTGTAGAACTTAGGAACTACTAAATGCTGTTCATGATTGTTGAGCGATTCAAAGACAACGATATGCTGCCAATTTATAAGCGTGTCCGCGACGAAGGCAGAATGTTTCCTGAAGGACTTAAATACATTGATAGCTGGGTAGAGCCAAATTTCAGCAGATGCTTTCAACTCATGGAATGTGATGACCTGCGGTTGATCCAGGAATGGATTTTGAAGTGGCGTGGTGCAGGCGCAATTTTTGAAATTGTCCCAGTCGTGAGCAGCAAGGAAACTCAACAGGTTGTTAGTCCATTTCTTGATCACTTATGAACCGGTCTGAAATATCAACCCTTCGCCCAAATAAGTCTATCTAAATTGGGCAGCATCCTCGGCTCACGTTAAGTAAGTATCGCTTCATCGTGAATTTCTTATGAAGCTCTCAGTAAATTTCAGGAGATCATAAGTAATCTAGATAAAATTTTCACAGTGTTTTCCCTTACTCGGTCGATCCTTAATTCTGGTGGTGGCTGTTTAGGTCGTCCTATTAAAGGTAAGTAGGAACGGTTTAGGGAGTTAGCTATTTACTCGTCTAACTCAAATAGGATCGCCGTATCGCGGTACATAACCTGAGTAGCTAATGCCAGGAAAGATTGTGCTGTCTTCAGGGTGTATAGGAAAATCCAAAGCTTTTGCAACAGCAAGCTCAACCATTCGCGGCAAACTTCTTGGGCAAAAGCTGCACATCAGAGCCTTTACGCATTTACCTCTTCAATCCAAAGGAAAGCGATCGCCATGCCTAGAAAAACTATACTCATTCCGCTATTTGGATGGATTCCAAAATCACCAGGCGCGAAGTTGAGAGGTTTACTTTATCGAGGGTTATTCGCTGAATTAGGAAATGGCTGCGCCATTCGAGAAGGCGTAGAGTTCACTGCTCCTGAGAGCATTGAGATTGGTAGTAATGTTTTGATTGAAAGCCGAGCACGTCTTGATGCAGCCGGTGTAGATAGCAAGATTACGATTGGTAAAAAGTCTTACATCAGGCAAGACGTTCACATCAAATGTATGGGAGACAATCATCAGATTTTAATTGGAGAACAAGTCAACATTGATCGCGGGGTAGACATCAGAGGCAGTCGGGCAAACTGCCGAATTGAAATCGGTGACAGAACCTATATTGCGCCTTATGTCTGCATTGCTGGTCCCGGTCCAATTAAAATTGGTCGCTACTGCATGATTGCCTCCCATACAGGAATCTATGCTAATCAACATCGATTCACAAATTTGGAGCGTCCAATTCAGGAGCAGGGAGTGACTTGCAAAGGAATTGTAATTGAGGATAATTGCTGGATTGGCAGTGGTGCCAGGATTTTGGATGGGGTCACTATTGGTGAAGGCAGTGTGATTGGTGCAGCGGCAGTTGTGACCAAAGACATTCCCCCCTATTCCATTGCAGTGGGGGTACCTGCAAAGGTAGTTTCTAGCCGCAAACCCAAGGAACTGGTCGCCGCACCCGCTAGCCAAGACATGCACTATCGCGATTTAAGCTATCTGCCCGCATCGCTCCAAGCTGTGGTGGCTGAGACCGAAGAAGTTTTTAAGTTAATCAGTGCCGATCGCGAGAAAGGTCTTGAGTTGCTTCAGCAGCACATTAAAGCTTCTAGCCATACAGTTTTTGGAGAGTCAGAAGATTTTCTGCTACAGCATTTCCTGCACAACTTGCTGCATAGCGTCTGTCAGATGTTGGAGGTAGAGACGGCAACCGTTCTTTTAATCAGAAAAGATGAGCAACGACTAGCCATTCAAGCCACGCTTGGGTTAGAAGAGGAAATTTTAGAGAAAATTAGAATTCCGTTAGGACATGGCTTTGCAGGACAAGTTGCTGAAACGGGCGAACCTGTCGTTGTGGCAAACTTGTCGGACATTGAGGTTGTCAGCCCTGTGCTCCGCACTAAAGGGCTGATATCTATGCTAGGAGTGCCTTTGCGCATTAAGGATCAGGTTTTGGGAGTCTTCCATGTTGGTACGTCCTGTCACCGTCCGTTTACCGGCGATGAGACGAGGCTGCTGAAATTTGTTGCTGACTACATCGGCTGGGCAATCGACCGTTTACAGACTTTGAAGATTGTTGCTTTGTAGCGATCGCCCTGCTCTGACAACTTAAGAATAACAGATATTGATTTCTGTCAGTCGTCATGCGATACTGTTTCTATCACGACAGTGGAGAAGTCGCTATGCAAATGCGTCAGATCGGAAACAGTTCGCTATCGGCGATTGGCTTGGGCTGCATGGGTATGTCGGGTATGTATGGCCCTGCAGACCGAGAAGAGAGCATTGCAACGGTTCATGGTGCGCTTGATGCAGGAATTACACTGCTCGACACGGGTGACTTTTACGGCATGGGACACAACGAACTACTGCTGCATGAGGCTTTGGCTGGACGGCAGCGAGAAGAGGTGTTCATTGCGGTCAAGTTTGGGGCGATGCGATCGCCCGATGGTAATTTCATTGGGTTTGATGGTCGCCCAGCAGCCGTAAAAACTTCACTTGCCTACACCTTGCAACGTCTGGGAACCGATTACATTGACCTTTACCAACCCGCACGGCTTGACCCAGCAGTACCGATCGAGGAGACAATTGGGGCGATTGCCGAAATGGTTCAAGCTGGTTATGTGCGGCAGATTGGCTTATCAGAGGTCGGTGCAGACACAATTCGACGCGCCCATGCGGTTCACCCAATTACCTGGCTGCAAATCGAGTATTCTTTGCTGAGCCGCAGCATCGAGACAGAAATTTTGCCTACGGTGCGAGAATTGGGCATTGGTGTTACGGCGTATGGAGTTCTCTCACGGGGGCTGTTGAGTGGTCGCTGGTCAAAGGAGCGATCGCAAACAGCACAAGATTTTCGCAGCCACCTGCCCCGCTTCTCAGGTGAAAATCTAGACCGAAATTTAACCCTGGTAGAAGCACTGCGCGAGATTGCTCAAGCTCAAGATGCAACGGTGGCGCAGGTGGCGATCGCCTGGGTCTTGGCCCAAGGCGATGACATCGTTCCGCTAATTGGAGCCCGTCGTCGCGATCGCCTCCAGGAAGCGTTAGGCGCTTTAGATCTAAACCTGAGTGCAGAACAACTATCTCAGATTGAAGCGGCAATTCCTCCGGATGCGGTAGCGGGCGATCGCTATGATGCAGGACAGATGGCTATGCTAGACAGTGAAAGACGCTAAAAGCAAATTCTTACCAGGCTTGTTCAAGGGAGATAAAACCAGAATGCCATTCTGGTTTTATCTCCCTATTTAAGTTCTAATAAAGTTCGCGATCGCATAGAAACATCAGCATGAATGACTCAGCTTTGACTTCAGATCGAATCCTCGACGTAGCAGAAGACGTGTTGCGTCGCTATGGTCCCAGCAAGGCAACTGTGGTGGATGTCGCACGAGTGCTAGAGGTGAGTCACGGCTCGATTTATCGACATTTTTCTAGCAAAGTTGCCCTTCGCGATGCAGTCGCCGCACGATGGCTGCACCGAGTCTCTGCACCGCTAGCCGAAATTGTCCAAGAACAAGGAACTGCGGCTGAACGGCTACATCACTGGCTAGAGCGGTTAATGTCGCTCAAGCGACAAAAAGTATTAGACGATCCAGAACTGTTTGCGACCTACCATGCGATCGCCCAGGAATCACGAGAGGTTGTGCAAGCCCACGTTGACGAGCTAGTTGGACAACTCACGCAAATTATTAAACAAGGCATTTCTAGTCAACAGTTTCAGGCTTCTGATCCGCATCAGGTCGCCAGGGCAATTTTTAGTGCGACTGCTCGATTTCATCATCCGGCTCATGCTGCTGAGTGGAGCGATCCAAGCATTGACGCTGATTTTGCTCAAGTGTGGAGTCTGTTGCTAGCAGGTCTTACATCAAGAGATCTGGCAAAAAGCTAATTTGCAAACAGATTAATTTGTCCGTTTGCTGAAAAACTGCAAACAAGTGCGTAAATACCCTTATATTTAATTTTGATTGAGTTTGCTTGCGTTTGATGCTGCTATCTCTTCGGTGTGAGGTCAATTAATGCGCCGGGTCGCATATCTACTCGTTGTTCCAGTGGTTGCCATAGGCATGGTAGCGGCTTTGTCTGTTGCTAACCCCCCCTTAGCGCTGGCTCCCCCGATCGAAACGCCCTACGCTGAGCCACCCGAACTGCCCACGATCGAGTCGTTGGAGCAACTTTATGAGATGCGCGATCGCCTTCAGGCTGACCTGGATCAGGTTTCGGTCTTTCCCGATGGCGATGAAGCAGGAATTTTTTCGCCACCCACGGCAATGCTGCAAACGCTTCAAGCAGTAGAAATTCGAATTCAAGTTGAGGAAACCGCCAAGCAAAACTGGAACCAAGCAATTCGTCTGGCAAATCAGGCGGTTACGGCGCAGCAGCAGTCTGACGGTTCGCTAGAAGCGACAGAAAAACTTTATTCTCTCTGGAATGATGCGGTTAGCTCGCTCAGATCGGTGCCAGAGCAATCCTTTTTGTCTCAAAACGCTAACGAAAAGGCTGAGGAATACGAAAACTACCTGAAACTCGCTTCCTATAACTACGACACGGCTCGTTCTGGCTACCTAGAGCCGATCGCTGAAAAGACGGGACTTGGCTCAGATCGAGTTCACATCACGGTCTGTCGTGCAGCCTCGCGAGAATGCCGCCGCTTGAATGGCAGCGCACCGCCCGCCAGTCCCGCCAGCCTAATCAAAGTGCCAGTGGCGATCGCCGTGATGGAAAAGGTTAATTCCGACAACATTGACCTTGATACGCCCATTTCGATTAGCCGAGGAAACTACACCGAAGACGCATCTGACGTTTGGGTGGGGTCAGAATACCCACTGCGACAAGTCCTGTTGCGGATGATCGAACACAGCAGCAACATTGCCACAAATCAGCTCATTGATTACGTAGGACGCGATCGCATCAACCAAATTTTGAGCGATCGCGGTTACCGAGTCACTCGCGTCAATACCAAGCTCGTTGGCGAACGCACCTATCCAGCTAATGCTGGTGTTGGCCCAAATCAGATCAACACCGATGAACTGACCGAAATGATGGTGTCGATCTACAACAAGGAGAATCCCGGTGACGATGAGCTAATCAAGACGCTAATGAGCCAGGATGATCTGGTGCTGGGTCATCAGGGCTTACGAAACTCGAAAGCCTTCTGGATGGGTGAAAAAACCGGGCAAAACTCGAAAGCGCTAGGTACAACCGTTGCCTTCATGCTGGACGATGAATACTACGTCGTTAGCATCGTGCTTGATTACAGCGGCAATGAACGTGCTATTCGAGAAACCATTAATGCGATCGCCAACCACATTGACCAAAAGGGACTTTAAGCAAACTAGTTTTTCGTTACAAGGCTTCGCCTTATAGTGCCGCTTAGAGCGCTATAGCTTTGTGTACGGACGAAGCATTCGGTAGAGAGATTGCGATTGAGTTGCAGAGTTTTTGCCCGAATGCTTCGCCCCTACCGATACCGTTACCTTATGCAGGATTCGGTATCACAAGGCGGCAGAGCCTCAAAACACGCATCCCCAAGCAGAACCTGGGGACAAGGATACGATTAACCTGACGAAGTACTACGTCCTAAGCCAATCGCTTTTCCAAGTATTGCCCGATCATCTGTTGCTCACCTGCGCGAGAAATGATCGTTTGGCGAGTGCGATACTGCTGACCAACCAGCTTCAACTCTTCCTCGAACACAGAGTCTTTGTACTCGGTTCTCAGACAAAGCGTTTCTGGATTTGGGAAATAGAACTCAGCAGTAACGGGCTTAGAGGTGGCAAAGCCGCGATCGCGATACAGCACATCGCCCAGCGCACCAAATAGCGTCAACCCTTTAGACTGCTTCTTACCTGATACGGAGTCAACGCTGTCCCACGTTACCTCAGCTCCGCAAATCATTGAGTGGCGATCGGACAATTCATGCAAATCTGCTAGGTGAGCCAGTTCATCACAGCCCTGTTCCAGAAAGCGGATGGTGATGTTGCTAACCATCTCCTTCGTTTCGCCATCCGGTAAGGTGTAGTAGCGACGTTCTGAGCGCCACTGACCTACCGAGCGACGAAAAAAATTGCTGATCAGCGATTCGTCTGTAGTAGTGGTAGACCTTGAAGATACAATCACCCGATTAGTTCCTTCCGTAGAAATAATTTGGTCAGAAAGCGGATACAGTGTTTGGGGAAAACTGTCAGCATTCTGTTAATTTTCTTAATGTTAATCGCACAACTCCATGATAGCAATGGTTCATAGGCAGATGTGCCATCCTTGTACACTGTGCCCAAGGGCAAGCTTGAGAGTGAGGTTAAGCTGGACTCAACTGACTCGTCTGTAGCTCTCTTTGGTCTCGTCCGTGTCGTCCGCACAGGTCATTCATGAAACCTTATCAGAGAATCCCGATTCTGGAATGCGGAGAGCCACTGCTCCCGATTCCGGTGGAGCTGTTTGCAATAGAAGATCCCCACCCCTACGTCAAGTTATCTGCGCCTTATGGCGGCAAGTCTCCCTACTCTGTGCGCCAAGGTGTATTGGAAGGATTGATCAGAGCGCAAGACTATCTGCAACAGCTACATCCTCAGTGGCGTATTCAAATTTTTGATGCTTATCGCCCGATCGCCGTGCAGCAGTTTATGGTGGACTACACTTTTGTTGAGACTGTTCAGGCACAAGGCTTTCACCTTAATCAGCTAACCCCTGAGCAGCGTCAGGTAATTTTAGAACAGGTCTATCAGTTTTGGGCTGTTCCCAGTGCTGACCCAAAGATGCCTCCGCCCCACAGCACGGGAGCAGCAGTAGATGTGACACTGGTAAACGATCAGGGGCAAGCTGTAGATATGGGTTCTCCGATTGATGAACTGTCTCCTCGCTCTTACCCTGACCATTTCATGAGTGCTTCAGGCAAGGAAGATTCACGGCAGCAAAGCCTGCGCGAAACCTTTCACCGCAACCGTCAGCTTCTCCGTAATGCAATGATTCGGGCTGGGTTTCGGCAGCATCCTCACGAGTGGTGGCACTTTTCTCAGGGAGATCAGATGTGGGCCTGGCTAATGGGTTTGGAAAGCCTGGACACCATGATAGTGGCTCGCTATGGGTCTGTCTGATTGTCCTATGGTGCTGTCTGATTGCCTTGTTGTGCTGGGGCTCTGCCGCCGCAGTAGCCGTTCACTTCGTTTACTAGATTAGGTTCTTCGGCGATCGCCTGCTGGAGTGCATCATAAGCCTGCTGAGCAGCCTGATTGTCCTGCGCGTTTACCGCCTCAACTAGATTGCGGGTTGAGTCGCCCGTGTTTGTGTAAAGCGTGACGAATCGTTCTTGATAAGTTTGAAGCTGCTCATCTGTGACCTCAATTGCTTGTAGGTTTGTCTTTGCCTGGTCAGCCGTATCTGCAATTCGCAGAAAAGCGGCCGGATCGTCCGGGCTGGCATTCTCAGTGATTGCCTGCACCTCGGTCACCGCTTCATTGGCAACTTCAATCAACTGATTACACTGGGCTATTTTGTTCTGGCTACAGCCGATCGCGAAAACTCCCAGTGCAGCAGACAACACAACAACAGCTCGATTACGCGAAAAGAGCATCTAGATTCTCCTGGGTATGCATCAACGGGGGCTTTAAAAATTAAACCAGGACTTAGGCAGGGATTGGGGATTGGGAATTAGAGATTGGGAATTAGAGATTGGGAATTAGGGATCGAGCTATGCATCTTGCGGATTGAGGCGCATCAGTTCCCATGTGGTGTAGGTGCCAACTGGACTCCACAGCAGGTAAGGCAACAACAGAGCAGATGCCCAGACAGAAATAGGCAATACCAAAATTGCCAGAATTAGTCCCAGGACAAAGCCTGTGCCTCCAATGAAGGTTCCTGCTTTGAGGCTCTTCAGAGTCAACATCACCGAGTTGTAAGACAAAGTGACTAATTCCAACAGCAGATATAACCCCATGAGCAGCCAAGTTTTGCGGCTACCGGGATCATGTTCCCAGACGATGTAAGCAGACCATGCGCCGCAGATAAAAACAGTCGTCCAAATCAACGGAATCAACGGTTCAAATGTCAGCCAATAGGGACGACGTAGCCGAGCAAACCATTTAACGCCACTTGGCGGCACGATTGATCCGCCAACTCCTCCTAAGATCAGTGCAATTCCTCCAATCACCATCCAAGATTTAATCATTATCCTCACCCTTAGCGGCACGATGCTCCGCGTTGTCTAAGCTACTGCCATAGAAATAGCTCGAATTGCACAGCTATCTTTGCAGGTTTGAGAGGTAACTGTAATCAATCTCTAGAGGTGTCGTCAGGATGCAGCATTGATAGATGATTTTTGTTTAGAAGCAAACTTGGAAGAATGTAACTTCTCACAAATTCAACTAGCACTCCAACGGGATGGCTCCGAAGCGATCGCAGACCGTTCTGGAGCAGCCAGAAAAGGTCCAACAGCAGTGCAGAAAGACTTAGCAGCTATGCGGAAAAGCTCAGCAGCGGTGCGGAACGATTTTGGAACTTTTCTCAGCGCTGCTAGAACTGTCGTGTATGTTTTCGGGGCGATCGCTGGTTCTTTGTAATCCCTTGTATGGTGCTGTAGGGTGCGTTAGCGCCAGCGTAACGCACCGGAAGATCGACAGGTGATGCGTTCGCTACCGCTAACGGCATCCTACGCAATTCCCCTTAAGGCGTCCTATGTGGACGATAAGCTTAAACTCTTAAACCTTCCCTTATCCAAAAATTCCGCTAAAGAATTCGATCGCTTCCTTGAGAGACGCGATAAAAGTATCAATTTCCTCGCGGGTGTTGTAGAAGTAAAGACTTGCCCTAGCGGTGGACTGTGCCCCGACGTGACGGTGCAAGGGCTGAGTGCAGTGATGCCCGGCTCGGATGGCGATCCCTGCCTGATCGAGAATGGTAGACAGGTCGTGTGGGTGGACGCTTCCGGCAGTAAAGGCAGACAAGGCAGCTCTACCTTCACCTTTTGAATCTGGCTTAGGTCCGTAGAGCGTCAGTTCAGGAATTTGCTGAAGCTGTTGGAACAGGTAAGCCGTTAGCTCGGCTTCGTAGGCGTGAATTTTGTCCATGCCCAGGCTAGAGAGGTAATCTACAGCAGCACCGAGGGCGATTGCCTCAGCAATGGCAGGAGTTCCAGCTTCAAACTTGTGGGGCAGATCAGCATAGGTGGAATGATCAAAAAATACGTCCGCGATCATTTCGCCACCACCCAAGAAAGGAGGCATGGAACGCAGCAGGTCTAGCTTGCCGTAGAGGAAGCCGATTCCGGTAGGGGCACACATTTTGTGTCCTGATGCGACTAACCAATCACAGTCCATCGCCTGTACGTCTACAGTCATGTGCGGGACGCTCTGGCAGGCATCAATCAAAACTTTTGCGCCGTAGTGGTGCGCCAGTTCCACAATTTCCTTGACTGGATTGATGCAGCCGAGCGTATTGGAGACGTGAACGACCGAGACCAATTTGGTTTTGTCAGACAGCAGAGACTTGAAGTGTTCCAGGTCAAATTCTTGCCTCTCGGTTAGCTCAACAAACTTCAGCACAGCTCCGGTGCGCTGAGCCAACAGTTGCCAGGGAATCAGGTTGCTGTGATGTTCCATGACGGAGAGGATGATTTCATCTCCGCGCTGCAAATTGCTGTTGCCCCAAGCGTAAGCAACCAGGTTGATTGCTTCGCTAGCGTTGCGGGTGTAGATGATTTCTTGACGAGAGGCAGCGTTGACAAAATTAGCCACTTTGTCTCTTGCGCCTTCGTAAGCATCCGTAGCGCGAGAACTGAGGGTATGCACGCCGCGATGCACGTTGGCGTTGTCATGCTGGTAGTAGTGCTGAAGGGCGTTCAGGACGGCCACTGGTTTTTGAGACGTGGCAGCGTTGTCCAGGTAAACGAGTGGTTTGCCGTGAATCTCCTGGTGCAGGATGGGGAAGTCGGCACGAACCTGAGCAGCGAGGGTCTTTTCTTGGGTGAAGGTCATGGATCGGGTGTGGGAGGTAGGGTGTGGGGTGTGAGGGTTAGGGGATTTGAGTTTTAAGAAAGTGGGTGAGGGTGTCCTGGAGGGAAGCGATCGCCACCTGCTCAACCACTTCAAAGGCAAAGGCGTAGACTAACAGGCTACGGGCGCTGGCTGCGTCGATGCCCCGGCTTTGCAGGTAGAAGACTTCATCGGCATCTAGCTGTCCGACGGTAGCTCCGTGGGTGCATTTGACGTTGTCTGCAACAATTTCGAGCTGAGGCTTGGTATCTACCCGTGCTTTGGGCGACAGCAGCAGGTTGCGGTTGAGCTGTCCGGCATCGGTGAGTTGGGCAGCTTGCGGCACAAATACTTTACCGTTGAATACGCCGTGAGCCTTGTCGCCAACGATGCATTTATGTAATTGACGACTGCTGCCGTAAGGCTTGCTGTAGACGATCGCACTATGCGTATCTGACAGTTGATCTTGCAGGGCTATCGTCAGTCCGTTTAAGTAAGTTTCCGTCTGCTCCCCAGTCTGGAAAATCTCCGGATTGTGACGAGAAACCTTTCCACCCAAACTGATAGCAGTGCAGGTGTAACGTGAGTCCCTTGCTTGAGAAACCGCCGTTTTGCCAATGTGAAAAGCAGCTTTGCTTTCACGCTGAATGCGAGAGTGATTGACTTGCGCGTTTGCTTCGACCCACACTTCGGTGACGGAGTTAGTGAAATAAACGCCTTCGTCCAGTCCAACGTACTCCTCAACCAGCGTTACGGCACTGTTAGGTTCAGCCACGACCAAACAGCGAGGCTGGGAAAAAGCTGGGGAAGCGGCTGCGGTTGAGAGAAACAGTAGGTGAATCGGAGTCTCTACCACCAAGTTTTTGGGTGCCCAAATAATCGCAGCATCGGTAAGGTTTGCCGTATTTAGCGCAGTGAAAAGTTCTGCGGCTCCTGGCTGTTTACCCACATAGTGAGAGAGGCGAGACTGAAGGGCAATCGCCTCTTCCTGCTTCCCTGCCAACAATTCTGATAAGCTGCCCACATACAAATCCTTGGGCAACCCTTTCACCAAGGATAGGTGTGGTTGATACACGCCATTCACAAATACCAGTCGGCTCTCTGCGGCTTCAGGTAATGTAAAAGGTGCAATTTGCTCTGAGCTAACCGAGGACTGAGAAGTGCGTGCCTCAAAGTTAACCTGTAGCAGTGAGGATAGATCCGTAAATCGCCACTCCTCATCGCGAGTTGTGGGAAATGCCTGCTCCTGTATCAGAAGCTTGGATTGAGACCGGAGCGATCGCAACAGCTCCAAATCCGTCTCCGGGCTACTCGTTTGCTCTAGCAGGCGCAGCAGATAGCCGTCGCGGTTAAGGGGCGATCGCTGCATTACCTCGTTATTACTCGAAGAAACCTGAATACTCATCGTCCTGCCACCTCAGCCGCTTCTGCCTCTAGCACCCAGTCATAGCCCCTGCTCTCCAGTTCATGAGCCAACTCCTTCGTGCCTGTGGTGACAATTCTGCCGCCTTCCATCACATGTACAAAGTCAGGCTCAATGTAGTTGAGCAAGCGCTGATAGTGAGTAATCAAAATCGTTGCATTATCTGGCTTAGCAAGCTGGTTTACCCCATTGGCGACAATCTTTAGTGCGTCAATGTCTAAACCAGAATCCGTCTCATCCAGAATCGCTAGCTTTGGCTCTAGCATTGCCATTTGCAAGATCTCATTACGCTTTTTCTCACCACCCGAAAAGCCCTCATTGACGCTGCGACCAAGGAAGCTAGGATTCATCTTGACGACTTCTAACCGTTCTCGCACCAACTCATCAAAGTCAAATGCATCCAGTTCTTCTAAACCTTGATGCTTACGACGAGAATTGTAGGCAACTCGGAGAAAGTCCAAGTTACTCACGCCAGGAATTTCTAACGGATACTGGAATGCCAGAAAAACGCCCGATCGCGCTCGATCTTCTGGCTCCAACTCCAGCAGATTTTCGCCCTGAAACAGGATTTCTCCACCCGTCACGTCATAGCTCGGATGCCCTGCCAACACTTTAGAAAACGTACTTTTGCCGGAACCATTCGGACCCATGATGGCGTGGATTTCTCCTGCCTTGACTTCCAAATTCAGCCCTTTCAAAATCTGATTGCCATCTACTTCAGCCGTCAGATCTCGCACCGAAAGAATCACTTCACTGTTTTCAATAATCACGCTAAAAGCTCCTCATCGACTGCCATTCGTTCAACTAAGTAAATTCAATAAAATCTATAACCAGTTCACCTACTTTGACCAACTTGCTTCAGAATCTGAAAAACGTCATATAGTTCATTGCCAGGATTACGAAGCTCAAAAATCTTAGACGTACTGTATTGAGGCACCTTTCCATGTGTCAACTTGACAAAAGTAAAGCTACCTCCAGTGGTAATCATGCCAAACCCAGGCTGGTCCTTATTAGGGTTCGCCAGCATATAAGACAGAAGTTGCGCCAACCCCGCCTCGATCGAGAAAAAAGCTCGTTTAGATTCAATTACCAGTAACCAAAACTGTTCCTTTAGCAGCAGAATGTCAATTTGCCCTCGAATCGCAACCTCATCATCTTCATCAGAAATCTCGCTCGATTCCTCTGCACAAATACGAAAGGGAGGAAGAAAGAAATCTGCCAAAAATAGAATTGGGCTGACAATCGAAAATTGAATTGTTTTCTCAAGTAAGGGAGGGTACTCAATCAGGTTGAGATAGCCTGCTTTTACCTTGTCTAAGTACTGCCTTTCCAGTTCAGTAACCTCAGGTAAATTCTCTTGCCACTCTCGAAAAAACTGGCTGTCTTGGGCTCGTTGTAACCCAAAATTGTCAATTAAATCTCTTAAAGTTGCATCTCTAGCCTGTAGGACTTGCACCATATCACACTCTATTTGAGAAACTTTCGGGCAATGTCGGGGCTTTTAGGATTGACGATCAGCACTTCTCGTTTTGGGTCAACTAATACATCCAAATCTTGCAGCGGATGCGCTCCAAGTAAGACATCTGGTGAGTTCGGTACTACAATCGCGTACTCAACTGTCTTTCGATTCTCAAACCTGAGTTCTACTGGCCCAACTACATCAAACTGAGCCACAGAGCCATCCGCTAACTCTGCCTGCTGCTCATCGACTTTTGGTAGATCCAAATAGTCTCTAACGGCTGGAGTGATTGACAGCATCGAGGCACCACTATCTACTAAAGCTCTGACGATTATCCGTCTAACTCGGTTCTCTGGGATGTAACCCTCACGAAAAAGAGCCAGATCATCCCCACGAGTCAATTCAATTTCAGCGTAAGTGATGCCCATTGTTGCTGATCTCACTTAGCCAACGCTGCCTTCTAGTTTCAGGCTTAATAGGCGGTCGGCTTCGACGGCAAACTCCATTGGCAACTGGTTAAACACATCCTTACAGAAGCCGCTGATCATCATTGAGATTGCGTCTTCTAAAGAGATGCCCCGTTGAGAGAAGTAGAAGAGCTGGTCTTCCCCAATCTTGGAGGTAGAGGCTTCGTGTTCTACTTTGGCGGTGTTGTTTTGCACCTGAATATAAGGGAAGGTGTTTGCTCCAGCAGTATCGCCAATTAGCATCGAGTCGCACTGGGAATAGTTGCGAGCGCCTTCGGCTTTAGGTCCGATTTTGACCAGACCCCGGTAGCTATTTTGCGATCGCCCTGCCGAGATTCCCTTCGACACAATCGTGCTGCGGGTATTCTTGCCGATATGCACCATCTTGGTGCCCGTATCTGCCTGCTGCATATTATTAGTGAGTGCAACAGAATAGAACTCACCGACTGAGTTATCCCCTACCAGCACACAGCTTGGATACTTCCAGGTGATTGCAGATCCGGTTTCTACCTGTGTCCAGGAAATCTTGGAGTTTACGCCCTGGCACAAACCGCGCTTGGTGACAAAGTTATAAATGCCGCCTTTGCCGTTTTCATCGCCAGCAAACCAGTTTTGCACAGTGGAATATTTGATTTCGGCATTATCCAATGCCACCAATTCCACTACAGCCGCGTGAAGCTGGTTGGTGTCAAACATGGGAGCCGTACAGCCCTCCAGGTAGCTCACCGAACTGCCTTCTTCGGCAACGATCAGCGTCCGCTCAAACTGTCCCGAATCGCCGTTGTTGATTCGGAAGTAGGTGGACAACTCCATCGGACATTTGGTGTTCTTGGGAATGTAGACAAAAGAGCCATCGCTAAACACGGCTGAATTCAACGCTGCGTAATAGTTATCGCCTACAGGAACCACGCTGCCCAGGTACTTCTTCACCAGGTCGGGATGGTGCTGGAGCGCCTCTGAGATCGAGCAAAAAATCACGCCCTCTTCAGCCAGCTTTTCCTTAAACGTGGTAGCGACAGAAACGCTATCAAAAATTGCGTCAACTGCCACGTTCGACAACCGCTTTTGCTCAGATAGGGGAATTCCCAGCTTCTCAAAGGTTTCCAACAGCGTCGGGTCAACCTCATCCAGACTGCCCAGCTTGTCTTTCTTCTTGGGCGCTGAGTAGTAAACAATATTTTGGTAGTCAATCGGTGGATATTTCACCTGGGGCCAGGTTGGCTCAGTCATCTTAAGCCACTGACGATAAGCTTTTAGGCGAAACTCCAGCATGAACTCTGGCTCTTGCTTTTTCGCTGAAATCAAACGAATCACATCTTCGCTTAGCCCACGCGGAATCGACTCCGACTCAATATCCGTGACGAAGCCGTACTTGTAAGGCTGGTTAACTAAGGATCTAACCGTTGCAGTCATCGGGGGTGTTCTCTCTCAACAAACAATTAGTATTGGCTAGTCGTAGCCCGGATTTCCTCAAAGGTAATTTCTTGTTGGTCGCCTGCGAAGTCGTTATCCGGAGTTAGAAATAACATGCAGTGGCACTCTTTGCGCTCTCGCATGGGCACACAGGGACAGTTCCAGTAGGCGGCAGCGGCTTCTGCCTCTTTATCTTCGTAGTGACGGCACGGACAGAGGGGCGCACCCAGATCATCTTTATGCTTGGCTAGCCCTTCGATCACGACAGCAGTCACACCCAGGTCGGCACAGAAATAGGTGCCAGTCCGTTTGGCATAGGTTTCAGAAAAGTGCCGCATGGCTTCGAGGCTCTTTTCGGTGGCTTGGGTAGGTTTCTCAGATGGATTCATTTGATAAAGCGACAGGTCAGCCGAATAATTCTATAATTAAAACAACATTTTTGTTGCTTAACTTTATTGTAGGGTACTTTAGCAACATCAAAGTTGTCAAAGTCTATTTTAGGCTTTAAATTGATTTGTCTCAGCACTCCGTTAGGAAGACGATGGCAACCACGCAGGAACCTTCCACTAAACAAGACATCCTGAACTATCTGCTAAAGCAAAGTCAGGCTAGCGCTCAGGAATTGGCTGGCGCGCTCAACGTCAGTCCACAAGCGATTCGCCGTCACTTAAAGGATTTAGAGTCCGATGGCTTAATTGAGCATGAGGCGATCCAGGCGAGTATGGGTCGTCCTAATTTTGTTTATCACTTGAGTCGGGAAGGGCGCGATCGCCTGCCTGACCGCTACGACGAATTTGCCCTCTCCCTGCTCAACACCCTGGCAGAAACCGTTGGACACGACCAGGTCGGTACCATTCTACGCAAACAGTGGGAGCGTAAAGCTGAGGAATATCGAGAGCGATTGGGGACAGGCTCGATCGCCGAACGGGTTGCGAACCTGGTCAAGCTGCGTCAAGCAGAAGGCTACATGGCAGAGTGGTATGCCGTTGACGATTCAGAGAGTGCTGCTAATTCTAAATTTATCGTCACTGAATATAACTGTGCAATTTCTCATATTGCCGAGTCTTTCCCTAGCGTGTGTGGGCATGAGCTAGAAATGTTTGCAGCGGCATTGCAAGATTGCATCGTTGAGCGGACTCACTGGTTGGTCAATGGTGAGCATCGCTGTGGTTATTTGATTCAGGGAAAATAGCAGTATGAATGATTCGTCAGAACCAATGCAGTTCTTAACGCCAGAGGAATCGGCTGAGGTCGATCAGGCATTGCTGACTTCGCGGGACAAGTTTTTGACGCGGGTAGCAATCTATTCACTGCGATCGCTCAAACAGCTTTCTCAACAAACTGGGCTAGCGGTTGAAAACATCACAGCTCAACAAATTGCCGACTGGGTTGAAAACGATGAGAGCCTGCGGCGAGAAGCAGCCGCAAATGAGTCCTTTGGACAGTTTTTTACGCAACTGGTGTTGTCCTCACTCAAGCCGTTACGTCAAGTTGCAGAGAGTGAGGGGAAGGCGATCGCCGAGCTCACACCCTCTCAGGTCATTGCCTGGTTTGAGCAAGAAGCAAAAGCCAAAGTTGGACAGGAGCTAAACTCACAACAACCAGACGGTTAGAAGCTGCATTAGCTCGATAGCCAATTATCAAAAACCCGTAACCAGCAACTAATGATTAACGACCAGTAACCAATGCCACAATTGCTCCAACCAAAACACTTGGTTCAACAGGTTTAGCGATGTGCTGGTCAAATCCGGCTGAGTGAGCAAGCTGCTGATCTTGTTCGCTAGCGTGGGCGGTGAGCGCGATCGCCGGAAGCTGTCTGCCCTGATCCGGGGCTAAATTTCTGACCTGGCGGATCAACTCATATCCATCCACATTCGCCATGCCGATGTCACTGAGCAACAGATCTGGCTGAACGGCGGCGATCGCATCTAGAGCGGCCCGAGCGGAGGCAACTGCAAACACCGTTGCGCCGTATTTTTCTAGCATGAAGGTCAGAAATTCGCGGGTATCTGCTTCGTCATCTACTACTAAAATTTTTAGGTTCTGCAAACTGGGAAATGGCTCAGACCGCTTGATGGGCGATCGCATCTCTGGGGCAGAAGTCATCAATGGAATTCGCACAGTAAAGGTTGCCCCTTGCTCTTCACCTGGGCTATCTGCGGTAACGGTGCCACCGTGCAATTCAACCAAATGTCGCACGATCGCCAGTCCAATTCCGAGTCCGCCATGCCGCCGAGTGATGGAGCCGTCCGCCTGCCGAAAATAATCAAAAATGTAGGGCAAGAAATCAGCGCGGATGCCTTTACCCGTGTCGCTTACCTGAATTTGGGCATGAGTGTCACTGCACCCCAGCCGAATCGTCACCCGTCCACCTTCAGTCGTGAACTTAATTGCATTGGACAGCAAATTCCAAATGACCTGCTGAAGCCGATTTGCGTCGCCTATCACCCAATATTGGGAAGGTTGAATGTTGAGTTTTGAGTTTTGAGTTTTGAAGGAATCCAGCATTTCATCCGCTGGATGACTCGCCGTGGACTCCAATCCAAAATCTGTAATCCAAAACCTAAAATCGATCGATTTTGCATCGGCTGCAAGCTGCATCGTTTCCATAGCTGCCTCAATCACAGGCACCAGGTTCACTGGAGAAACATCAAGGCTGAGTTTGCCGCGCAAAATTCGAGAAATGTCTAGCAAATCTTCGATCAGCTGCGTTTGCAAATTAGCGTTGCGTTCAATCGTTTCAACCGCACGAGCGACGGTGGAAGGATCGAGGTGACGGGTTCGCAGCAGTTTTGCCCAACCTAAAATCGGGTTAAGGGGCGATCGCAATTCATGGGAAAGAATCGCCAAAAACTCATCCTTGGCACGGTTTGCCGCCTCTGCCTCTGCCCGCGCTGCCTGCTCCCGTGCCAGCAGTTCTTCTCGCTCTACCTCCGCCTGCTTGAGTGCGTGAATGTCAGTAGCAGAGCCAATCCAACGGATCAGGTTACCTGCATTGTCTTTGAGCGGCACTGCTCGACCCATAAACCAGCGATATTCACCATCGTGTCGTTGTAGCCGCAGTTCCACCTCAAATGGCTCTTTGGACTGTTTGGCTTGCCTCCACCGTCGTCGATGGGCACGAAGATCATCTGGGTGAATCAGTTGCGCCACAGCACCCGATTGATTGAGTTGATCCAGTCGGGTGCCTGTGTAGTCAACCCAGCGCAAGTTAACATAATCGACCTGCTCATTTGCACCAGCAGACCAGACAAAATCAGGCACCGCCTCTCCTAATGTGCGGTAGAGCAATTCACTTGCCTGAAGCGCCTCTTCTGCCCATTTGCGTTCGCTGATGTCTTCGACAATTCCGGCAATGCGATACAGGTTGCCTTGAGGGTCGTAGATCGGAAAGATTCGTTTATGCACCCAGCGAGTTTCGCCATTTGGTTGGACAACGCGAAACTGTTCGTCAAACTCGGCTCGCGCAAACCCCGTCAGTGCTGCTCGAATCCGCGCCTGGTCGTCAGGATGAATGGCATCAAGCCAGCCCTGAGGATTTGCGTAAAGCTGCTGAGGCGATCGCCCCCAAACCTTCTCATAGGCAGGGCTGACGTAAATTACTTGTCCTGGGGAAACATCGTTGAATTCCTCGTAAATAAAGAAGACAACATCAATGTTTTCAGCCAGTTGCCGGAATCGTTCCTCACTTTCTCGCAGAATTTGTTCTGCCTGTTTCCGTTCAGTAATATTTGTCGCGGCTCCGGTCAGCCCTACTACATTCCCCCCTGGACTGCGGAGGGGCTCCAACGCCACATCATAAGTCGTGATTTGCCCATTAATTTCTATCTCTACCTCGGTACGTGCCCGGATTCCTTGCTCAATCACCGATCGCTTAATTGCTGTAACCCGCTCCGCAGTTTCTAATGGCAAAATTTCTCGATCGGTTTTGCCCAGAATGAACTCGGCCGCCATATCCGGGTGAGGATTATAGATCCAGTTGTGACGCAGCTCTAAATCTTGGGAAAAAACAATAATCGAGCTTCCCTGAAGCGCTACCCGAAAACGTTCTTCACTTTTACGCAACGCCTCTTGAGTCTGTTTGCGATCGGTAACATTTTTGAAATACAGCGAAAATCCATTGTTTGAAGGATAGCCCCGAACGCTAAACCAGGCGTTAAAAGGTGGGTAGTAGCCTTCATCCTCAACGGTAATTCCCTCCAACATGGCTTGCTTACAAAGCCGACCAAAGTTGGTTTGTTCCAAGTCTGGAAACTCTGCCCAGACATTTTTGCCTAATAGTGCTTCACGAGTGCAGCCGAGATTTCGCGCTCCCTCCGCATTGATGTAGGTAAACCGCCACTCTCGATCGACTGCAACAAAGCCATCCGTAATGCTTTCAAGAATTTGAGAGACTTGCTCTCTGGCACTTTCTGCTTCTGAACGAGCAGCTTGTTCCCGCCTGAGCAACTCATCCTTCTCTAAATTAGAGTCTTCTAGACAGGCGTTTGCTTCAGAGAGAGAATGATTGAGTCGAATCAACTGCTCAGACATCTGCGCTCGGGCTTCATATTCGCTCAGGCGCACCCGCTCAACTGCCAACGCTACTTGACTGGCAGCTCGTTCGGTGATGGCAGTGCCTACCAGTAAACCTACCGCGCACTGTACGAGCAGACTCAGCGTATGAACGCTCAACACCTCTTCAGGAATCGGAAACTGGTCTAGCGCGAAGGCATCCCCGTAGCTCAGCAAATAAGACAGGAATGTCACCAGTACACAGAAGCTGGAGGTGAGAATTCCACCTGTTGCCCCAAATCGAGTTGCTGCCCACACGATTGGCACAAAACTGAGAAACGAAAATTGCTGAAACACCAAAACCGCTTCACCCGTTTTCCAAACGGTCAGTAAAGCTGTACTGATCAGCACAGCGAGAATCGGAAGAGCTTCTAGCCAAAAACTCCGATAACGGGGAAGCTGCAAGAGGTGTACGGGTTCAGATGAGTTGGCAGACGAAAGCAATCCCCGTTGCTGCAATAGAGGAGTTAATAAAAGCAGCAAGGCGGGGGTAACTGAGAAAGCCCCCAGTGCGTTACCTAGCCACCACAACACAATGCCCTGGGAGAAGCTAGTTTCTGGCAATCTCTGCAATGTGCCTAAAAGTAAGCTACTGAGTAGGGCTGTAAGAATGCAAGCTGAAAGCGGCACGCTGAGAATGAAGGCAGCTGCATCTTTGAGTCGTTTAAGCGTAAGCGAACCTTGCCAAGCGTAGCGATAAAGCATCCAGGCAACCAGCGGCTCAACTGCATCTGCGGCTCCAACTAAGCTGCTCCAGCCTGTGTGTCCCCACAGCGGCGCAACCATAATGCCGGCTGCACCTGCCAGAATTGCACCAATCGGGCCAAACCAAAAAGTGAGAGCGATCGCCACTCCCGATGGCACAAACCAAAGAGAAAGCGAGGGCTGAACCCGATAAACCAACGCGATCCAGTGAGCCGCGAACAACGCCAAAATCCCTACTAAAACTACAATCCACCAGCGGTGCTGATTCGCAGGAGCGGTATTTGGAGAAGAAAGCATAGGATTCCAAGGGGCGCGACTGCTGAGCTAGATTTATTTGGCGATGTTCCGACACAAAGTCGTCAGCGCCTCGCTACCTCTAGCGATCGCGCTGACCTGTTCATAAAGATATATTCCGATGCAAATCGAAAAAAATCTTCCCCACTAGGAAACAATCCGATATGTAGATTAGACAAACTTATCGGTTGAATAATATAGAACGCGATGGTAAGACAAGGTGATAGTGAGTGATGGTGAGAGGGTGGGAAGAGCACCTCTAAACCCTTACCTTTAACGGGTGATGTGTTTGGATATTGGTTTGATTTTGGGGATGATCAGTGGCAACAAATCAATGTTGTTTCAATTACTGAGAAGGCTGGCAAAGGCAAATATCCTAAAATTACTCAACGAGTAGGAGCCCGTCCTCCCTCAATATGTAAACTTTGACTAACGCATGGCACGACTGCATGTAAGGACTGACAGAGCCTATAGTTCTTGACAAGTACGGGCGATCGCCTTCCGCTAAACTGAGATATACATACACGGATAAAATAACCTGCGCTTATGTCTTCCCCAACTGCTGAATCCGTGCAAGCCGTTCTTGAGGAAGCGAAAACAAACGGTGTTTGCTTTCCTCCAGGAGACCTCTACAGTAACGAACCTCCCTTGGAAAGTGACCTGCACCGCGATCAAATTGATTTGTTGATTCGTCTGCTCCGATGGTATTGGCAGCAGCGACAAGACTTCTACGTTTCAGGCAACCTTACGGTTTACTACAGCCCTTATCAACGCAAGTCAGAAGATTTTCGCGGGCCGGACTTTTTTGTGGTGCTGGGCACAGAACGTAAGCCGCGCAAGAGTTGGGTCGTGTGGGAAGAGGAAGGTAAATACCCCAACGTCATCATTGAACTGCTCTCAGATTCGACCGCCAAAACCGACCGAGGCTTGAAGAAACAAATTTATCAAGATACCTTCCGCACCCCGGACTACTTTTGGTTTGACCCAAACACACTGGAGCTTCAGGGTTTTCATCTTCTGGATGGGCAATATCAAGACCTTCAGCCCAATCAGCAAGGTCAATTGTGGAGTCAACAGCTAAATTTATATCTGGGCATCCATAATCGTGAACTACGCTTCTTTACGCCAGAAGGGCAACTGATTCCTACCCCAGAAGAATCGGCACAGGCATCTGAAGCAATAGCGGAGGCGGAACGACAACGGGCTGAAGCAGAACAGCAACGCAGTGAAAAACTAGCAGCAAAGCTAAGGGAACTAGGCATCGATCCGGATGCAGAAGCTTAAGTCTTATATCGAGGGCTTAAATTTTGAAGGGTGCTCCCGCACTCGGGAGCACCCTTCAAAATTAAGCTTCAATGACGACTCGCAGGTTGCCTCGCTTCTTAATTACCCGGCAGGCGGTCGCACTTCCCGATCGCTCAAACTCTAGATCTAGCAACGTTTGCCCGATTCTGAGATTGTGCAGCGACAAATGGTTGATCGACTCTGGCAAATTAGGGTCAATTACCCGCACATAGTTGTTTGCTGCGTCGGGTACCAGGTTAATCATCATTTGTAACAGTTGGAAAATCGTGCCAGTTGCCCACGCCTGAGGTGAACAGGCAACAGGATACTGCACAGGCCCGCTGTCATCGGTGCGATCGTAACCACAGAATAGCTCTGGCGGACGCTGGTAGGGTTGTTGTAGTGTCATATCTACTAAACCCTGAGCAACTTCTAACGCCTGATCGACGAGTCCTAGCGATCGCAACCCCTGCACGATCATGCCGTTGTCGTGTGGCCAGACAGAGCCGACATGATAGCCCATTGGATTGTAAGCCGGAGAAAGGCTGCTGAGGGTACGAATGCCCCACCCATTAAACATATCTGGCGCGTGGAGCCGCTCTGCTACACTCTGAGCTTTTTCAGGGGTGAGAATGCCCAAGTTTAAGCAATGACCTGGGTTAGAGGTGATGCTGTCTACAGGGTTGCCGTTGCCATCAAGGGCGAGCGCACAGTAGTCCTGATCGGTTAACCAAAAGTCCTGATTAAACCGAGCTTTCAGATCTCTGGCTTCTTCCTGCCAGCGGTCTGCTAGGTCGAGCCGCTTCTTCATGCGGGCGATCTCGCTCAGGCGGACTTTAGCCGCGTACACATAGGCTTGAACCTCGCAAAGAGCGATTGCCCCAGTTGCCAGTTCTCCCTTGCGATTGACGATGCAGTCATTCGAGTCTTTCCAGCCCTGGTTGGCTAATCCCCGCTTAGACCGACGGTTGTAGCTGAGATAGCCCGTTTCCTGACAATTGATGTCAACCCATTCCATCGCAGCTAATGCGTTTGACCAGAGACGATCCAGGGTTTCCCGGTCGTGTGTCCAGGCATAGTGTTCAGCGTAGAGCATCAGCCACAACGGAGTTGCATCGACAGTGCCGTAGTAAGGCGTATGGGGAACTTCGTGGCAACGAGCCATCTCACCCAGGCGCAACTCGTGCAAGATTTTACCGGGTTCCTCTTCACGCCAATCATCGTCCGTTTTGCCCTGATATTGAGCCAGGATTGTTAGCGTTTCTTTGGCGATCGTGGGGTCGAGGATCAGCGTTTGAGAGGCGGCAATGATTGAGTCGCGCCCAAACAGCGTTGAGAACCAGGGCACCCCAGCTGACAAGATTTTGCCCTTGCCAAAGGTTTGCCGCAACAAGTAAACATCTTGCTCTGCCCGCTCAATCACCTGGTTAAAGCCCCGGTTGTCAGTGCGGATTTGAGTTACTAGCGATCGCCAGCTTTGCTCTTCTAACAACTCTGCAGCCTTAGCCTGCATCAGCGTCATCGGCACACTCACCGTTGAGACATGTCGGTTGTTAGTCAATAGCTGCAGCCGATAGCCTAACCGCTGGGTCTCATGAGACTGAAGCTCTAGCTGCCAAATTGCCGTAAATCCCTTAAAGGAGTCGGGCTGGCGATGGCAAAACTGAATGCGGGACTCCATCAAAGCGCCATCTAGCCCTTGATAGGCGATCGTTAACTCTTGGGGAGGGCGATCGACATCACCGTTCCAAGGAATATCTTGCGTTCGCGCCAGTTCTTCCAGCATCGCCAACTCTTCAGCAGAAGCCCCCCGAAAGCGATCGCCCACATTTGCTAGCACAGGTAGCTCAGTAGAAACAGTTTTTTCCTCTGGAGTCTGCACCAGACACAGCAACTGTCCCCGGTTTTCTCGGGCAGAACCCCGCACCTCAAACAAGTCAACAAAGTCAGCACCGAAACTCAAAGTCAGTTCAAATTTGACGGGACGGGTGCTGTAGTTAGTAATGGTTAACTCTTCAAACAGACCACCATTCAGCACAATATCTCGCTGAATGCCAATGGTTTCTGCCCGAATACCGCTATCGAGATTGGGGTTCGCACACAATACTGAAAGAGCAAATCCCTTGCGGGCATCGCTGCTTAGCAAAATGGGTGCCCGTCCTTCAAGCTGCAATTCCAGGCGGCTGAGAAATCGTGTGTCTCGACAAAACAACCCCATGCTGGTGGTTTGTTCGTTAACCAAACATCCACCGATGTTGCCGATCGTATCGGTGATTAGAAATAGGTCATCGTCTTTAAGCGTTAACGTTGGCTGAGGACGTTCTACAAGAACGCAAGGCCACTCTGGAACAGCAGCCTGGTCAGCAGGGATAAAAGTTCTACCGTCGATTTCGAGAATATCTGACATCCTTCCTACTTCAATTCTTGGGTCAAGGGAGTGATCGTAGCTTAGGAAGTCAGGCTAGAACTGCACTGTAAACGCTTAAAAATGCTTCTACACATCGCGTTAAGTGACGGGTCTAAACAGAATTAAACCCATCAGCTTTAGAACCATTGACTTATCCCAGGCTGGTCTAGTGAACCACAAAGCAGTGCAATCGTTAGGACGTTAATCCCAGAAAATATGGAGATGCCATACAGGATAAGAAAACTGCACGACGGGTGTTGCAAAGTTTGTGAGTGGGTCTGTTGGTTGATACCAAGGCACTCTATCAGGAGTGCCACAAAACCATAGTTCACTCATACTTTATTCTGCCAACTCATTACACCAGCTGCCACCCTGCATCCCCCTATAGCAAGATGAATTAAATAATTTCTCAAGATCCTGAGATTTATAGTGGCTTAAATAGAGTGATTCAAATACAGTGACTCGAACCTTAAAAGGGGCTTGGCATTGCCAACCCCTTAGAGAAAACCGTCACGTGCTAAGCGTGAATGATTAGCTAACGCTATATTTGCTCAAACGGGGTAAGCTACGGGATTGCCCATTTTTTGCAAAGCAGCCTTCTAGAATCTGCTGATACACCGCTTCGTAACCATCTACCATGCGTTGAACGCTAAAGTTGTCTGCGATGTGTTGACGACAATCGGCACGATTTAACCGGGGAACTGAGTCAAGCGCTGCTACACATTCTTCTACTGTGTGACACAGGAAACCTGTTTTGCCATGAGCAATTACTTCTGGAGCTGAGCCAAGATTTATCCCAATTACAGGTGTTCCAGAAGCCATTGACTCAATCATTACCAGCCCAAACGGTTCTCGCCAAGTGATAGGGAACAGGGTCGCGACGGCTCCTCCCATTAGAGCATTCTTCTGAACGTGATTGAGTTCGCCTAAAAATTCAATCTGTTTGCTGTCAATGTGTGGCTTAATCGCTTCTTCGTAATAGGCCACATCTACTCGATCGACTTTTCCGCCTATTTTTAGGTGCCAACCTGTTTGTTTAGCAACGGCGATCGCCAGATGCGTTCCCTTCTCGGGAGAAATTCGTCCTAAAAAGGCCAGGTAAGGCGGGTTATCAGGTTGAGCATAAAATTTGTAAGTATCCAGCGCTACTCCGTTGTAGACGGGAGCGACGTAGTTAAGTCCTAGTCTGGCTTCTCGCTGAGCATTGGAGATGCTGACGTAAGGCTGGTTTTTAGCGTGAGTAATATAGTTTTTCGTTGTCGGGCGTAAAAATGCCGTGAAGGGTATGAACTGTAGGGGTCTTCACCAAACCCGTATAAGGAATAGCACTGCAACCCATGTGAGAGTGAATAACATCAAACTGGTTTGCTTGTTCGTATACTCGCCCCAACTGCATCATCTCGTAAACACCAGGTTCTTTCACGGTCGAGTCCAACCGTAGCGCTCTAGGATGAACAGACTCTAACTGAGCCAAGCTAATAGAATCACCTGATGCGAACAGCGTTACTTCGTGACCCCGACGTACTAATTCATCCGTTAGTAAGCTGACAACCAATTCTGCACCCCCATAAGCGGGGGGCGGCACCCTTTCCCATAAAGAAGCAATTTGAGCAATTTTCATTGAATTAATCTCCTAAAAATAAAGAAAGTTAAAACAAAGCAGCTCTATCCTATTCAGGTTTATCCCTTACCCCATCATGCTCGGGAGCTATAACCATAGACCAAAAGGAATGGAAAAACGGCTTTATGAAAGACTATGCGGCAACTGCATTAAATCCTTGCGCCACCTGCATCAAACTAGACTCTTTATGCCTTGGGATACAGATACGGCTCTTGTTTTTAGCTGACAATTGATAGGCTGTTCTTCTCTAGCAATTCAAGATGAACTCGAACTCGAAAACTGAACAGAGAAAGCCTTCTGAGGCGGCACTTAATACTAACAGTGACAGTTTTGATTTTGATCTATGGTCACGAGAAGTGAGAAGTCAGCTATTGGCATCTCTGCGAAAGAGAACGATGCGAGAGCAAGAAGAGCGGTAGTGTTGCATCACTACTGCATTCTTTGCTTAAAGCATTCCTTAATCAGATAAAGCATTGGGTAACTCTATTTCTATGGAGATGGTAGTTGCTCAAATGCCTTGCTTATTTGCTTTTCTAGAGGTTCAAGGGGCGATCGCCACCTGGTCAGTTTCGATTTGTTTCACTCCATCGATCTGAGCCGTGATTTTTACAACTTGCTCTAACACTGACTGATTGGGTGACTCTCCTCGAAACTCGATCATGTTGCCTCGTTGCACGATTTGTAAACTCTCAACATCTGCAACTGAGCTTTGATCCAGCGCTAAAGCCACCCGTTTTGCTAACCCACCCTGGTCAAATTCTCCCTCTAAACCCATGTTTTCTGGTAGGGGTGGCGGGGTGTGCATTCCTGCTTTCTCACGCAAATCGCGGTCATACTGTCCTGTAAGCCCTGGACTCATTTGCCCTTCATAGTGAGCTGGGCGATCGCTAGCAGAGTGCTTATCTTCTGCGACCTTCTCAACGATCAGTCTTTCCATCCAAGTCATGACTTGACCTCCTTTTCAGATCCTTGCGGCGTAGCCCAGCGCTTACTCAATTCTTAGAAGGTGTGTTTAGAAAGCTCGCTCAAGCAGGTTTACTACTGCTGCGCTAACTCTTTTGCTCTAGCCAATTCATCTTTGTCACCCACAAACATCAGTAAATATTTGTGGGAAAGATGATCCCGGTCAGTTGCTACACCTGACTTAGGCACGTTTACTCCAGCAAGGCCAGCGATTAACCCTCCGGCGATCGCTCCGATGCCTGCCCCTGCAAAAATAGCACCCCATGAAAAGGGACCAGAGTTGATAAACGCAACAGGGCTAACCGCTTTCATGTTCCCTGCTCCCAAACTTAGTAGCAGACCAACTAGCGCTCCTAGTATCGTCCCAACCAAAGCACCCCCTCCAGCACTTTCAGCAGCTTTGGTGTCTTGAGCCGGAGGATTTGGGTCTAGAGCTTGAGTTTGGATAAAAACCTGATCGTTGGAAAAACCTGCTTTGAGTAGTGCGTCGCGAGCAACTTCTGCTGACTGCTGCTGCTGAAAGACTCCCACAGTATGGTGCAGCCTTTCTGTTGGGCTTTGACTCGTCATGATCGTCCCCCTCGTATCCGTACTGAGCCTAACTGATCCTAGTGATCCCGTTCTATGTGTCTTCAGCTTGTGTTTTGTTCGCTACAAAAACTTCAGGCCACAGCAGCAAAAGACAATTCAGTTAATCCTTCTTTGGGTAGAACACATCGCTTTAATTACTAGACAAACTATCACTCAAAAAAACTAGGTGAAGCGCTCTATCTAATCTGTCTTGAGAACGAGGAGAGTTAGATTTAGACATTCTAGACTTGAGCGTAACCTTGGGAATCTATAGAGAAGTATTAGCTTCACTCATTGCTCAAGAAGAACTAGGAATAAATATAGGAACCGTAATGTTTTTAGAGAATAAGCAAACAGGAGATCTGGTTGAAGTGCTTGATCCAGAAGCTTTGTTTAACCCTGTAAAAGATTCAATCTCTGCTCAAGTGCAAGCTGGACAAGAGGAACAAGAGCCGGCTTCAATTAGCAAAGAAAATTTGAAATTTCCTTCTGGTGAAGAGTTGCCTCGCTGCTGGGTCGATGCAGATTACCGAACCAACTAACTGTTTTTGAACTGTAATATTTTTTGAATTGCATAAGGTTAGAACGCGTGACCAAAGATGATAGAAGCCTTGAAGGACAAGCATTAGGCAAGGCTGCTGAGATTGGCATTAAAAGCCAACTAGATGAAGTCCAAGAAGTGAATGTCGATGTCGATGCACAGGCTCTTGGACTCGCTCAAGGAAAGGTAGATTCTGTCTCCATCAAAGGCAAGGGAATGGTGATGGAGAAAGACCTGCGGGTTGAAGATATGGAGCTTCAAACGGACAGTGTTTCAATTAACCCACTTAGCCTTGCTTTCGGTAAAGTCGAATTAACTCGCCCAGTAGATGCTTCCGCTCACGTAGTTTTGTTGGAAGAAGACATTAATCGGGCGTTCAATTCTGAATACATTCAGAGCAAAATGCAAGGGTTGGATGTACATGTAAACGGAAAGGTGACAAAAGTTGATTTTCAACAGGTCGATTTTCGTTTGCCTGATTCTACTAAAGTCGCTCTAAGCGCCACCATTTTAGACAAGGAAACGGGTGAGAGTCAGCCTGTCGCTTTTACAGCAAAGCCAGAAATTGGTGAAGGTGGGCAACGAGTTGTTTTGACACAAGTAGAATATCACGATGGTAAAGATCTTTCACCAGAGCTAACAGAAGCACTTTTGGAACGCTCTGCTGAATTACTAGATTTACGTAATTTTGAACTAGAAGGTATGTCCTTCCAAATTCAAAAGTTAGATATTTCTGAAGGTAAATTAGCGCTTCAAACAGCAGCCCGTGTTGAGCAGTTTCCTTCATAAGCCGTTGTAATTCACTACTGTGAATTTGCAATTCCACGCTTTATCCATCGTTTTACACTAGGAGAATCAGCATGACTCAAACGCCTAACATTCCGCCCATTATTGAGAGCGATGAGAGAGAATATCGTGATAGCGGTGTGCCTAGCACCGTGGCGATCGCCGGACACCCTATTCATCCTGTAATTGTGACTCTTCCAATCGCATTTTTAGTCGGTGCGTTTGCGACGGATGCTGTGTATTGGTTGGTGGGTGATGACTTTTGGGCAAGAGCTTCTTTCTGGCTAATTGCTGCGGGTCTAGTAACTGGAATCGCTGCAGCCATAACCGGGATGTTAGATTTCTTGAGAATTGGACGAGTTCGTAAGCATAGTGCAGGTTGGGCGCACATGGTTGCGAATGTGGCCGTGTTGGTGCTGACCATCATTAATCTAGTGCTGCGCTTGAACAATGTAACTGGGGCAGTTCTACCAGCTGGGTTAATCCTGTCGCTGATTGTTGCAGCCCTGTTAGGCATCAGCGGATGGTATGGGGGTGAACTGGTCTATCGCCACAAAATTGCTGTAATTGGCTATGGCGACCCTGAAGGACCATAAAGGCGATCGGTACTGGAAACACCAAGGTTGAATCAAAGGTTGAGTGGAAAAGGGGAAGGATTAGTCCTTCCCCTTTTTATTTACTCCCTTCCTAGTTAGAGATTAAGTACTAAAAGATTCAGGGATGTACCCCCGCTGAGCGGGGGTACATCCCTGAATCTTTTGGTGGAAAAGGAGCGATTGAAATGACTGGCGCTATAAAAGTACACTTTCTAAAAGTTTAGTGCTGGAGCTTCAGGAAGTTTTTATGGAACTATTTACAGGAGTTTTGAGTGCTGTAATTGCTGCAATTGTGTCTCTTATCATCGCGCTCATTTCCTTTGTGACTAACAAAAATACTTTAAGGTCAGAGCGGGAAAAGTTTGAGCGAGAGCTGCAAAGAAGTATGACTTCTAAGCTATATGATTTAAGACTCGAAATGTATCCAGAAGCGATCGCCATCACGGATGGGTTGCGAAAATCACAAATGGCTGCTCAACAAGCACACTTATCTGAAACTTATTTCAAAGATATTGCTAAAAAACTCGATGAATGGCACAGTACCAAAGCATTTTTGTTGTTGTCACGCAGTGCAGTGGATACCCTTTACACTTTACGTAGAGTTTTGAGAGAAAAACCTGAGATGGAGGGGCAGTATTCAAAAGAGCAGTTAGAGAAAATCTGGAAAGCTAAAGGCGCGTTTCGGAGTGCTTTACGTTCTGATATCCAGTTTTTGTATGAGGAAGAAACAGAATCTCGAGATGATTAAACAGAGGGATAGATATAAGAATCAAGGAGGTGATTAGCGGATGCTTTCCTAATTCTCAGGATTTAAAGGGTTAGTTGAAAGGTATTTTCCAAATCGAACGCGGTACCAATTAAAGCAGGGCGACCGTTGAATTCAGCCCAGGTTGCTATTATCTCCAAGCAATGGATCTCACCTGCTTTCGTAATCATTTCTAGCTCATGGCGAAGAAATATAGGTTTACCAAGCTGAATTTCTAGCCTATTAGTATAAGCAAGCAGATCAGGATCAACCAGATCCCAAAGTTTCATGGTGTGAAGTTCTGTTTGGGTGTAGCCCGTCAACTGCTCTGTGGCTGGGTTGACATAGCAGAACTGTTCGTCTTGATAGATAAAAATGGCAGATGTAGCTGTCTCGGCTACTGCCCGAAATTTTGCTTCACTTTCCTGCAACGTTGCCTCTATTTGTCTGCGCTCAGTAACATCACGCGCTACAACACAGAGTGCCAACACACCTTTAAATGAAATTAGGCTCAGTCTAACTTCAGCTTCTATCCAAAATCCATCTTTGTGACGACACGGTTGTTCTGTGATGAGGCAGTGCTGTTCTAGCAGCAGATGATGAATCTGCCGATCGATTTGGTGGCGATCGCCCTCCACTATGTCGTACAAGTTTAAGGTTAATCCCTCAATCTGGTCATATCCCAACCACCGCTGAAAAGCTAAATTAGCTTGCAGAACCTGCTTAGTATCTAGGTCTACTACGCAAATGCTTTCTAAGGTTGACTTGTCGTGGTCTAAAGAATTTTGGTCTGGACGTTTTAAAGAAGTCTGGTGAGCCACACACACAAGTTTTGCCAGAGCTTGTTTGGCAGCTTCGGCTGACCGGAGACGCAACAATAGCTGCTCCAAAATCTGGCACTCAGTCTGGAATATGCCTAACTCAATCACGGGTTCTCCTGATGCTGAGATCACGGGTAGTGCAAACTCCTGAAGCCTGTTAAAGGGTTCAAGGGCTTGACTTAATAACTTGCCCCGATGTTCCTGAGTCAGAAATTAAGAAGGGAAGAGAGAGCCTGCGGGAGGAAGAAGAGTGTAACATTTATTTCCTTCAGGGCTTATATAGACAAAGCACGAAACAGATAATTCCTGCCTTAACAAGGGGCTTAAGCTCTTTATATCTAAAGGTAAGCGCGTGGGTTTGTTCTTAACAAATTTACAAGCCCATTCGGATTAGGTTGTAGATTCCGTGAAGTCTTTATACAAAGCTGGCTTAGCCCGCTTTGGGCTGATACGTTTTAGGTAGGGTAATCTATCGTCTGGCGCTGTAGGAGTCTACAAGCTGAGCAGAGTAAACGGTTTTAAAGTTTGAACAATAAATTTAAGTAAAAATGGCTAGTAAGTTAGTAGCATTTAGACTGCCAGACGATGTCGTACAGGCGATCGAATCTGAAGCTAAGACAACTGGAAAAGACAAAACGGCAGTTGTCGTTCAGGCGCTCCGACATTTCTTTGATTTGCCTTCTGCATCAGAGTCCAACCGGGTAGAAGGACTTCAGCAACAGATGAATGAGCTTCAGCAGAAGGTGGAAAGGTTGACCGAGCAGCTTAGCAAAACGACTTTATCTCAACTGAAGTAACTGGCGCTGTTGCTTAACCTACACACAGGACTGATTATTTAAACGAAGAAAGGGAGATGGGGCTTTGCCCCGTCTCCCTTTCTTCAACCTGTTCCTTTCTAGTTCTCTTGCACGATCGTGAGCGTGTATGGATGGCTGGACTGAGTGCGATCGCCCACAAACACGGAGTAAGTTCCCTGTTCCCACACGCCAGGAACTTCGATATTGCCACCAGAATAGCTATCCGCCAAGACGCACTGATTGCGTCCACCCGGACCCTGGATTAGTAGGGTTGGCTGTCCTTCACTTTGCAAGGTAAACCGCAGGGAGGCATTTTCCCCGGTCACTCTCACAACCTCGTTGGGTGTGCTAGCAATAAAACCACACTGGCTGGATTGCGAACCGCCTGATGAGCCTTGGCTAACCGCTTGACCAGAGGAGATCGGAGTTTGTACATCTGCACGAGCAACGGTTGCAGCGGTGAGGGTTGCTAGTAGAGCGGCAGGGATAACCAGAGCTTTCATTAGTAGTTTCATGTGTTCAACCCTCCAATGGGGCTTCAATATCTGTATCCTAGCGTTGTAATTTTTATAACCTTGTTCTTTCTGTGACAGTTCCTCAACTGAACAATATTAGCTTTGAAATCTCACAGGTTCAATTTCTGAAGGACCGTAAAAATAGCGATTGATAGCCCGGCGGCAGCAGGAATTGTAACAAGCCAGGCTAAGGCAATCTGGCGCAGGGTGCCAAATTGAATAGAGGAGTCCGGCGATCGCCCTCGTTGTACCAGTCCAATCCCCACGACCGCACCCACTAGAGCATGGGAAGTAGAAATCGGCAAACCCAGTCGAGATGCAAGTAAAACAGTGGTTGCAGTCGATAATTCTGCACAAAAGCCAGCACTGGGCTGAAGCGGAATGATGCCTTCTCCAATAGTTTTGATCACGTTCTTGCCGAATACTGCCAATCCAGCCGTGATCCCAATGCCGCCCAGTACCAAAATCCAGGTCGGAACGCTGAAATCGCTAAGAGGAATGCTGCCTGTGCGGTGAATGTAAACGATCGCCGCTAGGGGTGCGACAGCATTCCCTACATCGTTAGAGCCGTGAGCAAAAGCAACGAAGCAAGCGCTGAGAAATTGGAAGCGAGCAAGTTGGGTTTCAACTGGGTTAGGGAATGGGGAGTGGGGAGTGAGGATCGGGGATTGGGGGGGAGGGGGTGCGGATTGGGTGTGGGTTTTGAGTTGGTTCCAGGTGATGAGGGTGAGGCTGGCGGTGGCGATCGCTCCAACCATTAGCGGCAGATCATGGGACGGAAGTGGTAATGCTTGAAATTGCGGTAGACGAAAAATGGGTGGGAGAGCGATCGCGCTAAAAACGCTGACTAGAGCAGCACTGAGCCAGGGAATCCATTCATAAAGCTGCTGGACTGGGTTGGATTGCGCCAGAATCCAGCGGTAAATCAGGGTGTAAAACAGTGCGCTGACCGAGCCACTAATTGCTGGGGTCAATATCCAGGTAACGGAAATGATACCCAGTGAGCCCCAATCTACGGCTTGAGTGCCTGCTGCTAGCCAACCAAATCCGGCGATCGCTCCTACAACGGCGTGAGAAGAAGCAACGGGTAGCCCAAACGTTGTTGCGACTTGTAGCCAGATGCCACAGGCAATTAACGTTGAGGTCATTCCCAGTAGCAGCACATGGGGATCAGCAGCAAACGTAGCGGGATCAACAACTCCCGTAGCAATTGTGTTTGAAACATTTCTGCCAAATAGAACTGCGCCGGTGAATTCGAGAATTCCGGCGATCGCCAATGCCTGCCGCAGGGTTACTGCCTTTGAACCAACAGACGTTCCCATCGAGTTGGCAACATCGTTAGCACCCAGGTTCCAGGCGACATAAAAAGCGAGAACAGCAGTTAGACCAAGAAACAGCATGTTAAGTGAACCAGACCAGCTTAACTCCCTTCAAACTCTCGCCTGTAGCGCCCCTCGTATAACTTAGCTTCATCAAAAATTTATACTTGAGCCGGATAAAACCTTGTGCTGAAAAGAGTTTGATCCTAATTTCTGCAATTTTTGCCTTCCCTGAGATTCAGCCTAGGGTAAGATGTTGTGCTTTTTTCCGCTTGTTACAGTGCGGTTGTTAACTTAACGTTACGTGAACGTCACTTGGAAATAGCCTGCTTTAGTAGGTTTTGTAGCCCACTCATAGCCCATTGTTAAACGCTGGTCTTGACACTATCTTTACACATGGATACAACCGATGTTATACACGTATAACGCCTTGACTTTGACTGACTGTTAGACCTTGTTTGGTTTTAGGTCAGAACTCAGCCCCCGATTCAGCGTTGTTTCAGTTAGGGAGTTCAGTAGATACAGCGCCAAGGAGTTGCAAAGTCAAAATTCAGTTTGAGAACTGAAATGGCGGTCGGATTTAGGGCAATTATCGCCAGTATTCTTCAGCCTTGATTGGAAGGATAGCTAGTGACTTCTAACCCTAAGTCAATCACCTGAAGATTCGTCACAATTGCACACCCCTGACTGCTCACCCTTTAACGAGTGAACTTTTTTCATATGGCTATTTCACACGTTCACCCTACTGTCGTAGCGCTGCCAGATGTGACTGACGCAGAGGCGTTACCAAACCTGGATGTACATCTACTAGGTCGTCGAATTACCTGTATGACAGCGACAGCAATCGTTGGAGCTATTCATAGCGCCTGTGTTGAGCAGAGAAAAATTACGGTGGCGCACTCCAATGTGCATGGGTTCAATCTATCCATGCAGCTACCCTGGTTCTACAATTTCTTGCAAAGTGCAGACATCGTGCATTGTGATGGCACGGGGATTTTAAAGGCAATCCGGATTATGGGAACGGAGCTACCGATTCAGTATCGTGTCTCCTACACTCAGCTATTGCCGAAGCTTTTACAGCATTGTGACCAGCATGGGCTGTCTCTTTTTCTGCTGGGTTCTGAGTGTGAGCATTTGCAGAAAGCATTGGAGAATGTGCGGACTCAGTACCCCAACATTCGGCTGAGCGGTCACGACGGCTATTTCGACATGAATGACCCTGTTGAGAATGATTTAGTGGTTGAGCAGATCAATCGAGTCAAGCCCAACGTTTTGTTAGTGGGAATGGGAATGCCACGCCAGGAAAACTGGATTCGGCAAAACCGTCATCGGCTTTCGACCAATGCGATTTTGGCGGGTGGTGCAGCAATTGATCGGCTGGCAGGGATCGTTTCAACCTGTCCTACTTATCTCTCTAATGCTGGACTGGAGTGGCTTTATCGGTTGTGGCACGAGCCCAAACGGTTAGCGACGCGCTATTTGCTGGGCAATCCTGCTTTCCTGATGCAGATTGCTTTGGCAAAGGTGCAGGTACGTCCGGCAGAGGTTCTGGTGATTCAGTCTCAGCAATGACTTTCATACACATGAGATGAAAATTCTCCAGGCAATTTATCAGTATCAAACGGGTGGCGGCTCGCTTCAGGTTGTCGCGGACTTAGCAACTGCTGCCCGCTGTAGTGAACATGAGGTGACGGTTTTAGCCAAAGATGCTGATGTGTCGGAGGCGATCGCCGCTGAGCGTTTCTTTACAGGCAACAAACTTCTAGACGGTTGGCGGCTCTGGCAGCGACTACAGCGCGAGAATTACGACATTGTGCATGTGCACGATCGCTACTGTTCCCTGTTGTTGCGGTTGATCCCCCAGGTGCCTGCTTCTGTGCAGACCAACCACATTGCCTATCGCACTCGCCGTCGCCTCACCCGCTTTGCTGATTGTGTAGTGGGTTGTTCTAAAGCAATGGACCGACACCATGCGGAGTTTTTTCGTCTGCCGCCGGAGCGACGGGCACTGATCCCCAATGGTGTCTATTTCCGTTCACCCAACCTAGAACGCGCTGAAGCACTGCGTCAGCAATTACCCGCATCATTGCGATCGCGTCAAATTTGCTTAACGGTGGCTCGGCTTTCAGAGCAGAAGGGTCATGCTCATCTGTTGGAGGCGATTGCCCAGCTTCCACACTCCCTGCGTGAATCTTGGTGCTTTGTCTGGGCAGGGGACGGTGAACTCAGAGAAACTCTGCAACTCCAGGCAAAACAGCAAGGCGTTTCCCAGGACATTGTATTTTTGGGGCAAACTTCAGAGGTTTCAGAATGGCTCTCTCTTGCCGATGCCTTCGTGCTGCCGTCTCTGTATGAAGGTTTGCCTCTAGCGCTAATGGAAGCAATGGCAGCAGGTTTACCCTGTCTCGCAACAGATATTGACGGCAATCAAGAATTACTGCATCAGGGTGAAAATGGCTGGCTGTGCCAAGCGCGTGATCCAAAAGCTTTGGCTAATGCACTAGAGCATTTGCTAACGGATGAGGAATTGCGATCGCGCCTCGGCAAGCAAGCTCAAGCCGATTACTGGAGCCAGTGGACCTTTGATCGCACCTGGCAGCAGTACGAAGCGCTTTATCAGCGGTTAGCGTCTAGAAGTCGGGGATTGGGGGTTAGAGGTTGGGGATTGGGAAAGATCTCCAGCCCAACCCCCAGCCCCTAGTTCTTTCTTCATGAAACTTTATTGAGATTTCACCGTCTCTTCAGCAGAAGTATCTGGATCACTGCAATGCCTAATTCATCTGAAGCGTCCAGCGATCGCCTTCCCAAGTTTAGCGTCGTGATCCCGGCGTACAACGCCAGTCTGTTTTTGGCAGATTGTCTCAACTCGGTGTTGGCGCAGACCGACCCAGACTTTGAGGCGATCGTGGTCAACGATGGCTCTACGGACAATACGCTTGAGATTGCGGCAGAATTTGCCCAGCGCGATCGGCGGATTGTTCTGGTTAGTCGAATCAACGGAGGGTTGGCGGCTGCCCGCAACAGCGGCATCGCAGCGGCAAAAGGTGAACTGGTGGCATTTCTGGATGCAGACGATCGCTGGTGTCCTGAAAAATTGGCGGCTCACCGTCAGGCGATGGATAGTGACCCTAATGCATCAGTGAGTTATGACTGGGCAGCGTTTATTGACGTAAAGGGCGATCGCACGGGACTTCACATGAGCCAAGCCCAGATCAACCTGACCCACGAAGCACTGCTGCTCAAAAATTATCTAGGCAATGGCAGTACAGCCGTGGTGCGACGGTATGTGCTAGAGCAAGCCAATAGATTTGACCCCAGCCTGCGCCGGATGGTTGACCA
The DNA here is from genome assembly GCF_014695875.1 of Leptolyngbya sp. FACHB-541. Classification (NCBI taxonomy): domain Bacteria; kingdom Bacillati; phylum Cyanobacteriota; class Cyanophyceae; order Leptolyngbyales; family Leptolyngbyaceae; genus Leptolyngbya; species Leptolyngbya sp. FACHB-541. Next base: position 42,691 of record NZ_JACJPC010000155.1, read on the forward strand.
AGAACTTTGGGTCCGCCTGAGTTTTTATGGACATCGGTTTCATCTCGTTCCGCAAACGCTAACCGAATATCGAACGCATCCGGGCAGCTTCACGGCGGACACCGAGCGAATGCTGCAAGGGCTGGAGACGTTTTTGCAGCAGATTGCCGTTTATGCGCCCGATAGCGTTGAGCGGTTAAGACCCCAAGCGATCGCCTTTACCCATCGCTGGATGGCACGGGCTGCTTTTGTTGCTGGAAACTACTCCGCCGCAAGGCAACACGCCCAAGAATCATTAAAAGCTTCGCCTAAAGTCCTGTGGCATGATCCCCGCGCACCGATTACTTTTGCGGCGATCGCCGTTCAGGCTGTCACGCCTCAACCCGTATTCAACCAATTCCTACAGCTAGGACATCAGCTTACATCACGCTGGTTTCAAATGCGATCAGGAGGGCAGGCAAGGATTTAGGAAATGTTATTGATCGTTGGTTTTGAGTATTCCAACCTAAAAAAACAGGAATAAATGCCTATAGCAGGATGTAAAAACTCAAGTTCAATGATTTGATACTGCTCAGTCCTTCTACTCCGAGAGGTGGAATAGGTTGCCGTGATGACAGATTGGTCTTTTTCTCAGCGTCCATCTATCCCAGTTCGGGTGCTGCAAGCGATTAATAAGGAGCGCGTGCCGTTTCTGCTCACGCTGACACTGCTCTTGGGAGTGGGAACCGTGCTAACGCGCCTTCCCGAACGAGTTTATGAGTCAAAGTCTACGCTGCTCATTCAGGCTCCGGCGACGAGTACCCGGTTGATTAGTCCAGGAGAGCAGCCTACGGTGGTAGGCGAACTGGATGCCGTGGGCGATCGCGTCAGTCCAGTCAACAACCAGGTGGCGCTGCTAAAGTCTCGCCCGGTGTACGACCTGGCTTTAGAACGGTTGAACTTGAGTTCCTCGGATGCGCCCTATGGCAATCTCCAGGTAAAAGGAGTGGAGGGAACTGACCTGGTCGAGGTGTCTTACCAGTCAGACTCGGCGGAACTCGCTGCCGACGTTGTGAAAGCTGTGGTTGAGGTTTACATGGAGCAAAACCTCAGCGCCAACCGGGAACAGGGCTCTCAAGCCCGCCAGTTTATTCAGAGTCAGCTAGACAGCTTACAAGGTGAGCTAGCCCAAGCCCGCGATCGCCTGGAGAATTTTCAAACCAGCAGCGGATTCCTTGGCACAACGGTTGAGACAGATGCGATCACAGAATCGCTCAGCGAATTTGCCAGTCAGGTCGCCGCAGCCCGGGCAGAGCTTTCTGCAACGGAGCAAAGAATTGCCCAGATGAGAACTCAGCTTTCAGGCGATCCGTTGACGACGCTGAATGCAGCCGGGGTGAGCCAAGATCCGGCTTACCAGGAATTGCAATCGCAGTTGGTTGAGGCGCAGGGGCAACTGGCTGACTATGAGAATCGGTTCACTGAGAATGACCCGTATGTCGTCAGCGCCCGGGAAAGACGCGATCGCATTCAAGCCTTGATGAATCAGCGGTCAGAACAGTTATTAGGACAACAGACGCCTCAGCAGCCCGTTGACCCGATTCGCCAACGCTTGGTCGAGCAGTGGTTTACGCTTCAGGCGGAGCGATCGGCTCAGGCGGCACGATTGGCTCAACTAACTCAGCAATATAACCAGCTTCAGGCGCGTTCTCGCCAGTTGCCGGAGCTGATTAAACAGCAGTCGCAGCTTCAGCTTGATGCAGAATTGGCGGAACAGGAATATCGCACCTTTGAGCAGCAATACACCGCAACCCGAATTGCCGAACAGCAAGAAGTCAGCAATGTACGGGTGGTCGAGCCTGCTGCCGTGAACAATAACCCGATCGCCCCCAATGACAAACTGCTGTTAGCGCTGGTGGTAGTCGTGAGTACGGCGATCGCCCTGGCGCTGGTTTGGCTGTTGCGATCGCGCAGCGATTCCCTAGAGGAAACCCGGGATCTGAAGCAAATTTTGCCGCTACCGATTTTGGCAACCATTCCTCGACGTGGCAATGGCAGATTGAACCATGAGGAATCGCTAGACCACCAGCCACTCTCACATAGCTATCGCTTGTTGCAAGCTCACATGCGAATGCTGCCGCAGCAGGTACGGGCGATCGCCATCTGTAGCTGGGCACCGCAGGAAGGGCGATCGTCGGTGGCGCATAACCTGGCGCTGGTCGAGGCAAAGTCGGGTCAGCGAGTCTTGCTGATTGATGCCCATCGTCGTCCCAGTCCTGCTTACGCTCCATTGCTAGCTGCTAGGTCCAATGACACAAACGGCTCTCCTTCTTGGCAAAGCACGGTGCAAAAGGTGCTGCCTGGGTTTGATGTGCTGCCTCAAGTTACTGCCAGCCTGACGACCAACTATCGAGATTGGCTGGTGCTGCTGGATCAGGCACGGGAGCGCTATGACCTGGTGATTTTAGACTGTCCGCCTGCTTGCCAAAATGCCGATGCCGCATTGCTTGCCTCCCTTTCAGATGGCGTACTGTGGGTGGTTTACCCCGATCTGCTAGGTCGTCAAGGCGTAGAAGCCGCAGCGGAAACCCTGCAAACCTGGAGTACTCGTCTATTAGGTCAAGTGGTGATTGGAGTAGAAGAACCCTTGCCTGCTGCAATGTCCGACTCCAGCCGCTATTTGGTTGGTAGTGAAGTCTGAGGGAGGCACGATGAGGCTTAGCCCAGAAGATCTACCCTCTAAAGCGCTGCTGAGCTCTGTTGCTTCGCCGGTTTGGATACCGCAAGCCAGGGTAGAGCGATCGCACACTGACCTCTTCGCCGAAAAGATGGTCTTCGGGACGATCGCCCTGGTGCCGCTGTGGTGGATTTTAGGAATTCAGGTATTTGTCTACCCTACAGTCGGCTGGTATTTGCTTTATCGCAGTCTTCAGCGTCCTAGCCGCGTTACCTTGCCGTTCGGCTGGCAGATGTGGTGCCTGTATGCAGGCGTTTGGCTGGTGGCGATCGTCCTCAACCTGTGGACGGGCGGTGCAGAATTAGGACGCAGCGTCACCGCAACGGGCTCAATCCTGGGTGTGTGGCTGCTGACGGTAGCAGTCTGGTATGCGATGCGGCAGCTGAATGTACGCTATCGCGTCATCGTCCGAGCGATCTGCATCGTCGGTGTTTGTCAGCTTGCAGCGGTTGTGTTTGGCGAGATTTACAAGCATCTGACAGGCAGCATTCCTGAAACCCAAAGCTTACTGATCACGCTCGTACCGTCCATGCCTGCCGATATCTTTTTTGAAGCACGGCTCTATAACTATGAGCAACTAGAATGGGACGCTGAACCCGTAACGCGATTGCGGTCTTTCTACTACTGGGCACCGTTGGCGGGTACGATGAGCATCTTTGTCTGCATGGGGTCTTTAGTGGAGCGCGATCGCCTGCTCCGCTGGGTCAGCATTGCGGGAGGACTCATCACCATTCTGCTAGCTGCCGGACGCGCCGCTCAGGTGGGCATCGTTCTTGCCGGATTCATTGCCATCTGGCTAGGCAGTCGCGAAGGCAGACGAGCCTTACTGTGGTGTGCTCCCGTTCTAGGAATTGCCTCGCCCATCATTCTCAGCAAGCTGTACAACTACTTCTTTAACTACCGCAGCGACTCCACCTCGGGACGATTAGCCCTCTATGAGGAAACCTTCCAAGCATTCACTAACTCACCCTGGATCGGCTTTGGCGCACAGGGACGTTCCCAAGTGCTAGATGTACCGCTGGGGTCACACTCCCAGCTTTATTCCACGCTTTACCAAACCGGACTGATTGGCTGCTTTGTCCTAGCCGTCGCCTGGATTGCCATCAGCTTTTCTATCTATCGCCTGGTGCGTCAGCAGCCTAGCCTTTCCCCCACCCTCGGAGCCTGGGCTGGCTTATCCCTCGCCATGCTGACCGGGGAACTAGCCGCCGCCAGCGTCACCGTCTTTGTCTTCGCCGCCTGGCTCGGCTGCGCCTGGAACTGGGCAGATCGACAAGTGCAGCAGGTACCCTGGTCAGCCGCTACCCTGGCTGAGCCGCTGACTCCTTGGGAGAGCTTTGGGCGTTGGTGGGGAGGGAGTGGCTAGGGGCTGGTGGCTAGAGTTGGTTTTTCCCTGGTCAACTCGTAGGTTGGGTTGAGGCACGAAACCCAACAGCATGGGTTACGCTGCGCTAACCCATCCTACTAGTGCGGCAAGTCTAAAGCGTTGGGTTTCGCTTTGCTCCACCTAACCTACAGTTCTTCTCAACTTATGCAGCTTGCGTAGGTTGGGTGAAGCGCAGCGGAACCCAACATCTTAGGCTAGACATGCTACTACGCCTTCCTAACCATCCCTATTCTTCTCCCTAGCCCCCAGCCCCTTCCTCTCCCCCTAGCCCCCAGCCCCTAGCCCCTAACCCCTTTGTAACTACCAACCGGAGAACTCTAAATGATCAAACGTAGAGTAGCCCTGGGACTTTTAGGTGGAGCGATCGCCGGACTGTCGGCTCAGTGCCGTAGCAGTCAGCCGCTCGTGCAAAAATCCCTGGCACAAACTGTTCAATCCCTTTCCCCAACAGCAGAGTTTCTCGGTCTGAATGTGGGTACAGAACTCAACTGGACAAACTGGCGCGACAAACTGCTGCCGCTTTACCAGTCCGCTGGAATCCGCTGGCTGCGGGTGTGGTACAACTGGGCGACGCTAGAATCTGTGCGCGGTCGATATGACAGCGAACTGACGCTGGAGTCTTTGCAGCTAGCCAAAAACATGGGCTTCAAAATCCTGTTTGTCGTTTGGGGAACGCCAGCCTTTGCCGGGAATGGTGAACTGAGTGCCGTACCCAATGCCACCGACTGGGTGCGCTACTGCAACTGGCTGAGAAGCAACATGGCAGGGCTGGTCGATGCCTGGGAAATCGGCAACGAGCCAAACCTGGACAAATATCACCAGGGAAGCCCCGCTAGCTATGTGCAACTGCTGTCGAGTGCCAATCAGGTATTGCGTCAGTCAGCCCCGGTGATCGCGGCTGGCCCCAGCGGTGCGTCCACCGAAGAATATTGGCAGGCGTTGCTCGATAGCGGGCTAGAGCAGCATTGCGATCGCGTCAACATTCACCCCTACCGCGTTCGCTCGGACGAAGTGATTGAAGTCGTCGATCGCTTCCTACGTCGCGTCAACAAACCGCTCTGGATTACCGAGTTGGGACGCTCTACGGATGATGGTGGCGAACGGCTCAAAGCAGAATTTCTCACTAATGTCATGCCCCGTTTGTCACAACGGGCGGAGAAAGTCTTCTGGTATCGCAGCATTCAAGGTGAAGGACTGCACCCCATGAGCTACGGCTTGATTGAAGCAGATGAAGACTCCGGCAGGGTCAAAACCTTGCCTGCCTATTCTGCCTACAACCGCTACGCTCAAGCGCTGACGACTAACGCCACACAAGCAAATCTGTCACAGCCATAAAACGACCTCCCTAGCTCTTGTCCAGCCCCGGCTTGAGCAAAGCACCCATGCCCTGTCCAGCAGCCCCAATCAGGAAAGAGTTAGGAGATGAAAGCCGATTGCAAGTTCATCAACATAACCTCATCTTTTGACACCACTTGAATCTAAAGATGTTGCGGATTTGGGTAGGGGCGCACCGCAGTGCGCCCTTACAACGAGGAAAAATAACCAACGACCATTGCTGAATTGCTCCCAACCATTGCTGAACCATTCCCGACCATTGCCGAGCTGTTCCCGACCACTGCCGAATCATTCCCAACCCTCGCTGAATCGTTCCTGACCACTGCCGAATCGCTCCCGACCACTGCTGAGTCATTCCCAACCACTGCTAAATCGTTCCTGACTACTGCTGAATCATTCCCCACTACAGAAAGATCATTCTTGATCCCGTGTAGCAGTCCCGTAGGTTGGGTGGAGCGAATGCGGAACCCAACAAATCCCAGACCCATGTTGGGTTTCGCCATGCTTCACCCAACCTACTTCTGAAACTTCCCTATTGATAGATTGAGACGACAGGTTGAGACAACGTAGGTTTCTGTAATGACAATGCCACCCGACCCATTTCCCCATCCTGTGCAGTCCCAGGTAGGTATTTCTATCCAAATGCCGATGATTTCGGTGATTGTTCCGGTCTACAACGGTGAAGTTTTGCTGCCGCTTTTACTCCAGTCACTTTCCCGGTTGGAATATCCATCAGACCGTTTGGAAATTTTGATCGTGAACAACAACTCCAGCGATCGCACCGCCGAGATCTTGGCTGAATTCCCGTCTGCTGCTTCCTTCACTGCCCTATTTGAACCGAGTCCCGGTGCCGGAACTGCCCGCAATGCTGGAATTCGACAGGCGAAGGGAGAGTTTTTGGCTTTCACTGATGCTGATTGTGTCGTCGATTCCAACTGGCTCAAAGACTTGTTGGCTGGCTTCACCAATGCCACGATTGGCGCAGTCGCAGGCACGCTCAAACCGCACACGCTGACCCATCCGGTGGAACGCTATGAGGCACTGCGGCTCAACTGTCCGGGACATCGGGCAGTTCATGTGTTTTTGCCCACTGCCGTAACCGCCAATGTGATGTATCGGGCAGACGTGTTTGCCCAAGTTGGGACATTCTTGGAATGTACAGGTGGTGAAGAGACTGACTTGAACTGGCGGATGCAGACCGAAACGCCCTACCGAATTCACTTCTTGACGGAAGGCGGACTGGTCTGGCACCGCTACCGGGCTGACCTGAAAGCATTTTGCCGCACCCAGCGCTATAAGGCTCGCACGCTAATCGACCTGCACCGCCGCTGGAATTTGCACGTGCCGACTGGACGCAAGGAGCTATTTAAGGCGGCGATCGCCCTTCCCAATTTCATCCCTACTGTGATTAAACACAGCCTGAAGCAGCGCGATCGCCTCTTACAGGAACCGGAGCGTGTCCTCTGGGAGGGCATTTGGGAAGCGAGGCTAGATTTATTAGTGCCGTGGGAGCGCTACCGGGGAATTCGGGAAGGACTGGGGCTCCAGGCACCTCCAAGTCAGTCCACCTCTCAAAACATTCCTATGCAGCAACTGTCAGGAGGGTAAACCGATGGCACTGCCCGTCACACCTACGGAACCCGTAGCGATCGATCGAACAAATCCGAAAATTCTGCACATTGTCGGCGACAAAAAAATGGGTGGCGTGAAGTCTACCTTGGGCGGCTTAGTTAACTCTGAGCTGGCAGAGCTGTTTGACTTCACCGTTTCCTCGATCGCTTCCGATCCAACACTAAGGGAAAACTGGCGATCGCAGCCCGATTTGATCGTCTGCCATCACCCGCTGCGGCTTAAGGTGTTGCCCCACTTGATCTTGATGAAATGGCTTAACCCTCATGCCAAAGTGCTGATCCACGAACATGGCTATTCTCAAGGCTACGAAACCTATAACGTGAACGCGATCGACCGTTTTCACACCATGCTCAAAATCTTCTACGGGCTGGCTGACCAGGTTGCTGCCATCTCCCAGGCACAGGGAAACTGGATGCTGAAAAATCGGCTAGTCGCTGCCGAAAAGCTCAAAGTTATTACCCAATGTCCGCCGCTCCAGCGCTTCTTTAAAGTTGCTCCCAAACCCGTTGGAAAACCGCTGGTTTTAGCTGCCTACGGTCGCTTCTGCGAACACAAAGGATTTGACGTTCTGATCAAAGCGCTTCAGCAAACTTCCGATCTTCCCGTCCAGCTTAAGCTTGCTGGAGAAGGACTGCTCGAAGCCGAATTACGCCAACTGGCAGCAGGGCTACCCAATGTGGAATTTGTTGGACGAGTAGACGATGTCCCTTACTTCCTGCAAACCTGCGATGCAGTCGTGATCCCCTCTCGCTGGGAGGCGTGGGGTAACGTTTGCCTGGAGGCAAAAGCCGCAGGCAGACCTGTAATCGCCTCAGACGTAGACGGCTTAACCGAACAGGTGCAGAACTGTGGACTATTAGTGCCGCCGGATGATCCCACCAAGCTGGCAGAGGCGATCGCCCACCTCGTTTCCCTTCCTGCGGAACAGTTCGAAACCTGGGGACGTAACGGTCGCAATGCAGTCCAGGGTAGCAACGAACGCTACCTGGCAGAGTGGAAAGCTCTCTTTCAGGAGGTGCTAGCAGGCTGATGCGAAAAGATGCGGCTAAAACTCCTGAACAGAATCCAAATCAGTACTTTGAAACTGAACACCTGAAAGCCAACATCAAGGGGCGATCGGTGCGAGGCGGCGCGATCACAATGGTGTCGCAAGCCTGCAAGTTTGTTTTGCAAACTGGCTCAACGGTAGTGCTGGCGCGGTTGCTGACTCCCGAAGACTACGGACTGTTTGGCATGGTTGCCGCTGTGACGGGCTTCATTAGCCTGTTCAAGGACCTGGGTTTATCAAAGGCGACCGTGCAGCGAGAAACGATCAACCAGGCGCAGGTGAGTACGCTGTTTTGGGTGAACGTGGGCGTGAGTTTGCTGCTGGCGTTTGTCACGGCTGCTATTGCTCCGGCGATCGCCTGGTTCTATGGTGAGCCGCGACTGATGGGGATCACGCTGGTGTTAGCGATCGGTTACTTCTTCGGTGGACTAGCCGTACAGCATCAGGCTTTGCTCAACCGTCAGATGCAGTTCACCGTTCTGGCGATCATCGACATCGCAGACATGGCGGTCGGCGTTCTCGTCGGCGTAGTTGCCGCCCTGATGGGATACGGCTTGTGGGCACTGGTGTTCATGCAGTTGGCAATGGGGTTCACCAACACGATCATGAGTTGGGCTGTTTGTGGTTGGCGACCCAGCCTGCCTTCCCGCAAAGCAGGCGTTCGCTCCATGCTCGCCTTTGGCGCAAACCTGACCGGCTTCAATGTGATCAACTACTTTGCCCGCAACGCTGACAATGTTTTGATTGGTCGCTTTTGGGGAGCGCAACAGCTTGGACTCTACACCAAGGCATACCAACTCTTGCTAATGCCGCTCTATCAGATCAACGCTCCCCTTACCCGCGTTGCCGTTCCTGCCTTGAGCCGTCTAGCCAGCACCCCCGATCGCTACCGCCAGGCCTACCTGAAAATCCTGGGAGCCGTCTGCATTCTCACCATGCCGCTGATCGTGTTTATGATTGGCACTGCTGACTGGCTGATGACCGTCGTGTTAGGGCCGCAGTGGGTCGAAGCAGGCAAGTTGTTTGCGCTGTTGGGTATTGTCGCCTGGACGCAACCCGTCTCAAATACGACCGGCTGGCTGTTTGTCACTCAAGATCGCACCCGCAAACAGTTGCAGTGGGGCGTGGTGGGCAGCACGTTGTCGATTATTGCGATCGCCGCCGGACTACCCTGGGGCGCAATGGGCGTAGCCGCCTCCTATTCCATCAGCGGTCTGCTAATTCGCACGCCGCTGCTGTTCTGGTATGTCGGTCAAGGAGGCTTCGTTCGCACGGGCGACCTCTACCGCACTCTCGCCCCCTTCGCCTTCTCTGCGTTGGGAGCATTATTGGGAATTGGCGCTCTGCGTTACTGGGTGGAAGTGCCCAGTCCTCTGTTGGGGTTAATCCTTGCAGCAGCCATCACCGTTATCACCACCGGATCAATTTTGCTGGCGATGCCAGCTGGACGTGCCGCCATTCGAGATTTTCGAGATTTGTTAATTCCGCTGCTGTTTAAGAAGAATAAGCCGATTTAGTTTTGGAGAATTCTGCTCAATCCATAAGGAGCCTTCGATGAAAATTCTCATCACCAACGTCGTCATGTTGAATACCGGAGATGCCGCCATTTTGATGGGGCTAATGTCGATTCTCAAGCAGGCGTTTGGTGCTGATGTGGAATTCGTGATCTATGACAGCAAGCCAGAAGTCTCCAGCAAATATTATCCGAAGTTGACCTTCAGACGCTGGGTTTACCTGGATCGGCGCAAGTTTCGCCAATTGGGAAGGTGGAGCGATCGCCTCCAGCAAATCAACCAAAACTACGTCCTCTTTGCTGCCTGGTGTTGGACGCACGGCTTCAAGCAAATTACCAAAGCCTTGCTCTCTCCCAACGAACTCAGAGCCTTAATGGAATATGCTTCTGCCGACCTGATTGTGAGTACGGGTGGAACGTATCTGGTCGAAAACTATTCTCTGGAAAAACGTATCTTTGACTTTCAGTTTTCTTTGCTGCTCAAAAAACCTCTGATGCTGTTTACGCAGTCTCTAGGTCCATTTAGCAAGCCAGTTCATCAGACAGAACTACAAAAGATATTTAACGATGCAGCTTTGATTTTGCTGCGCGATCGCGCCTCCCTCAAACATCTAGAAGAAATTAGCGTAAACACCCAAAATAGCCACGTTAGCTCTGACGCAGCCTTTGCTCTAGCCCAACCAGAGGCAATTCAAAATCCTCAACCTGTACCCAAAAACTCTCGCCTCAAAGTTGCCATTTCATCTCGCCAGTGGTCGCACTTCAAACACATTGATTCTAAATTTGGGATGCGAAAGTATCAGGAATCGCTCAGCAAGGCAACCGAATATTTGGTTGAACAACACGGAGCCGAAGTCACCTTCCTCTCAACCTGTCAAGGCATTCCTGAATACTGGACAGATGATTCCAAGGTCGGTGAAGAAATTGCCGCGATGGTGCCCGACTCCATTCGGCAACACGTCCAGGTAGACCATCAGTTTCGCCCTCCCGAAGCTCTGCTAGAACAGCTAAAAACCTACGACTTTGTCATTGCCACCCGAATGCACATGGCAATTCTTGCTCTAGCCGCAGGGACTCCAGTGCTGCCGATTGCCTACGAATTCAAAACCCGCGAATTGTTCGACCGATTGCAGCTAGGCAAATGGGTTCACGACATCGAACTGATTGAGCCAGAGGAGTTTACGCAGTCGATGGAGGTGTTTATCCAGGAAATTCCTGAGATTCGTCAAACTCTGGCAGTGGGCGTGATCAAGGAGCAGCAACAGGCATTGGCAGCAGGGGCGATCGCCAAGCAAGCCCTGGAAAAGTGGCAATCCGAACAGGGCAATCCAGGAGGTAAACCATGAGCGGTAAGCCGATGAAATTTGCGTTCGTCGTCGGACAATTTCCCGTCATATCCGAAACCTTCATCCTCAACCAAATCACCGGACTAATCGACCGGGGACACCAGGTAGACATCTACACGCCCCAGCGTCGGGCTGCATCCGTGATGCAAACTGATGTTGAAAAGTATAGTTTGCTGGCGCATACCTACAGCCCAATTCCGATGCCATCCAGCTTACCGATGCGGCTGGTTCAAGGACTAAAGTTGATTGCAACTCACTTTCCCAAAGATCCTAAAACCGCTGCTAACCTACTCAACATTGCCAAATATGGTGGACGCGCTGCCTCACTCTGGCAGTTTTACACCGCCGCACCGCTGCTCGGACGCGGACCCTATGATGCAATTCACTGTCACTTTGGCCCATCAGGCTTGAAAGGAGCCTTGTTGCGAGAACTAGGAGTCTTGCAAGGCAAACTAATCACGACCTTTCACGGCTCCGATATCACGACTTATCTGAAGGAGAAAGGCGATCGCGCATACGATCACCTCTTCCAAGTTGGAGACTTATTTCTCCCGATCAGCGAACACTGGAAACAGCAATTGCTCAAACTCGGCTGCGACGAACGTAAAATCGTCGTGCATCATATGGGCATCGACTGCGACAAATTTTCCTTCGCACCCCGGTTTTTGCAAGAGGGTGATCCCATTCGCCTGATTACCATCTGTCGCTTAGTCGAGAAAAAAGGAGTCGAATACGGCATCCGCGCCGTTGCCCAACTCGTCAAAACTCATCCCGACCTCAAACTTAAACTCGAATACAACATTGCAGGCGACGGACCTCTCAAAGCTAACCTGGAAAACCTGATTCAGGAATTAGAAGTTGGTGATACCGTCAAACTCCTAGGCTGGAAACAGCAGCAAGACCTAATTGAACTGCTCGACCAATCCCACATCTTGCTTGCCCCCAGTGTCACCAGTCACAACGGCAACCAGGAAGGTATCCCCGTTGCCCTCATGGAAGCCATGGCTAGAGGCTTACCCGTCATCAGCAGCCTACACAGCGGTATCCCTGAACTGATCGAAAACGGCAAATCCGGCTTCCTCGTCCCCGAACGAGACGTTAACGGAATAGCCGCCAAACTCGACCACCTAATCCAACATCCCGAAACTTGGCCCGACCTAGGCAAAGCCGGACGCACCCACGTCGAACAGCACTTCAATATCAAAAAGCTAAACGACCGATTAGTTGAACTTTCGCGATGAAGAGAGTTAAGAGTTGGAGATTAAGGGTTAAAGATTGGAAATTAGGAGTAAATGACAAATGATGCAGCATGAGACTTTACGAATCATCTTGACCTCCACACGGAAATGAGGCTTTGGAGGAACAAGAGAATTTGTGCATACACAGTAGTTCATAGAAGGAGAGAAACTTCAACCTGTTCCTCCTTCTCCCTTGGGAGAAAAAATTGGGGAATCAATGCTGTCACCCATGCGAAGCGCGCCATGCCTCCTATTCCCAGTACCTTCGGAGGGGGTCTGGGGGAAGCACCCGTCCCCCAGCGGGGGGTTTGGGGGAGCGCCCCCAAGGTTCGGATTCTCCCAGATATTGCTTAAACCCCAATTCCTAAATATCAAAGTTAAGTATGAGAATCGCCTTTATCGTCAATCGTTTCCCTCTTCTCTCAGAAACCTTCATCCTAAACCAGATTGTTGGCTGCATCGATCGCGGTCACGAAGTAGATATCTATGGCATCAAACCCGCCGACCTATCCAAACTGCATCCCGATGTTATCCAATACAACTTATTAGAACGAACTCACTATCGCGATCGCATTCCCCAAAATCGGGTCAAAGAAATTGCCAAAGGGATAAAACTGCTGCTGGCTGACGGGTTTAAGAATCCGGCTGTGGCTTGGCGATCGCTCAATCCTTCCAACTATCGCGAACACCCCGAACTACTCTCCCTGCTCTACGCCACAATGCCCTCACTGGGTAAGCCGCCCTACGATATCATCCACTGTCAGTTCGGCAACCTGGGCTTACTGGGAATGGCTCTGCGAGACATTGGTGCGATTCAAGGAAAACTGATCACCACCTTTCGTGGAAATGATATCAGCGAATACGTTCGGCAACATGGTGAACATGTTTATGATCAGCTATTCCAGAAAGGTGACTTTTTTCTCACTAACTGCGACTTCTTCAGAAATCGGTTACTCAAGCTCGGCTGCGATCCCCAAAAAGTCCTGGTTCATCGCTCTGGGATAGACTGCGATCGCTTCTTCTTTCAGCCGCGCAGCCTTTCCCCCGGTGAACAGGTTCGCATTGTTACCACAGGGCGACTGGTGGAGAAAAAAGGAATTGAATATGTAGTGAGGGCGATCGCCAAATTGAGCAAAACTCATCCCAACATCAAATACGACGTAATTGGTGATGGTCCGCTGAGAGAGAGCCTCCAACAATTAATTCAAGACTTGAACGTCAGCAAATTTGTTGAACTGCTGGGTTGGAAACAAGAACGGGAGTTAATCGAAATCCTCGATCGCTCCCACATCATGGTTGCCCCCAGCATCAGTAGCCGGAACGGAGATCAGGATGCGCCCGTCAACGTGCTTAAAGAAGCAATGGCGATGGGCTTACCCGTCATCGGCACCCAGCACGGCGGCATCCCAGAATTAATCGAAGACGGCAAATCTGGCTTTCTGGTTGCCGAACGTGATGTTGATTCCTTAGCAGATCGCCTGGAATTCCTGGTGACGCACCCAGACCAATGGATAGAGATGGGAAAAGCTGGGCGTGCCTACGTCGAAACTCACTACAACAAAGAAACGCTGAACGATCGCCTCGTTGAAATCTACCAAAGCGTGAAATCTACCAGCCCATGATGTCTTAACCTCAACCCTAACTCTACTGCCTTCAGTGAGAACTATGCCTGGAACCACCTTTTACCCCGTTAGCCGATTTGACAAGATCGCTCCCATGCAGCTACATCTATCCATGTGCTTCAGCATGGATACCCGCACAGCCTTAGAAAATAGTCTGACTAAAATGGTGCAACCTAAAGTTTCAGTCATCGTACCGATTTATAACGGCGAACAGGACGTGCCCGATCTGGTCAAATGCCTCCAGGCACAGACCTATCCTGCCGATCGCGTCGAATATTTGCTGGTTGATAATGCCAGTAGCGATCGCACCGCCGAGATCATCAAAGCCGCCGAAACCGAATCTCAGGAACGGGGCATTACCTTGCGCTACATCAGCGAAACCGATATTCAAAGCTCCTATGCTGCCCGCAACAAAGGCATTCGAGCCTCTACCGGAGAAATATTGGCTTTCACTGATGCCGACTGTCGCCCCAAACCGAACTGGCTAGAGTCACTGGTCAACGCTTTTGAAGGTGAGAAGGTAGGCTTAGTCGTCGGGGCGATCGAAGCCCTGCCCGGTCAATCGCTGCTGGAACAATACGCTGCTCGCAAAAAAATTCTGTCTCATGAAAGTGCCTTGGTGCATCCCTTCTGCCCCTTTGGGAAAACCGCAAATCTGGCCACCCGCCGCGTAGTGTTATCCGAAGTCGGGCTATTTCGCTCGCACTTGACCACAGGCGGTGACGCAGACTTTTGCTGGCGAGTGCAGCGACAGAGCAACTGGAAGTTTAAGTTTACGGAGAAGGCGATCGTTCAGCACCGTCACCGCACGACCCTCCCTGATTTGGTTAGTCAGTTTCGCCGCTACGGTCGCTCAAACCGCTACCTGCACGAACTGCACGGAATTGACTTGATGAAAGAACTGAAGTTTTACCAATACGGCTATCGGCTCAGCCGCTGGTTAGTCAAAGAGCTTCCCTGGGCAGGCATTAAAGCACTGCTGGGTAAAGCTGCTCTAGTTGATTTGGTTATTCCACCTATTTACTTGATTACCGTTCGCGCTCAGGTAGAAGGACAACGAGAAGCAAAACTACCAGAGAAAGCTTCACAAATTGAGTATCTGTAACGTCGTGCTGCCTGAGAGAGTTTTACATCACATTCTAGGGGTGCGATCGCCTACTATAGAGCCATTGATGAAACTGGGTCTAACCATTCTCTGCTGTGCAAATCACTATCGAAATTCCAGGTGATATTGCTCTAAACCTCTCTCAGCATCTTTTGGAACTCATTGTTGCTGATGCTTATCGCTGTGAAAGATTAACACAGCTGAAGTAGGTCAAATCCTTCAACTACCAACCCGTCTTGCGACCCACGCACTAGTTGGCTTGACTTAGAGACAACGTTTGAACAGTTGCAAAATGCTGGTTTCTGGGTTGCACCAAGTTTATTAGAACGCCTACTTGCGGAAAACTAACTCATGAAGTGGTTAGGTTTTCTTCGCCAACTTAGCCTATAGAAGTAGCGATCGCCCTAAAAATTGATACACAAAAGTCAGTGTAGAAAGCGCTATGCCATCCCAACAGACAGCGCTATAGTTGAGCATATTCATTGCGCTTATGAAGCGCAACATAGCTCAGCCCAATAGACCCACCAGAGACTTTGGTTCTTATGAAAGCTTGGTTACAACCTCCTCGCCTGCGGGTTGGTAAAGATAGCGAACAAGAACGGCACGCGACCTGGCTAGAGCTGTTCTATGACCTGGTGTTTGTTGTTTCAGTCTCGCAACTGGCGCACAACCTGGAGGAAGACATTTCACTATCAGGCTTTTTCAAGTTCATCTTTTTGTTCATTCCAATCTGGTGGTCGTGGATTGGTACCACCTTCTACGCCAATCGGTTTGACAACGATGATATTGGGCATCGACTCATTATTGCCGGACAGGTTTTGGCGATCGCCGCTCTTGCTGTCAATGTGCATGGCGGTTTGGGCGAGAGTTCTGTTGGGTTTGCGCTCTCCTATGTCGCTAGCCGTTTGCTTTTGATTCTGGAGTATTTACGAGCGGGATACTACATTCCCTCTGCCCGTCCGCTTACCACTCGGTTTGCCGTGGGGTTCTCGATTGGAGCCGCTCTCTGGGTCGTATCAATGCTAGTCGCCCCTCCGTGGCGCTTTGTCCTCTGGGGTATTGGTTTGGTTATTGATTTTGCTACCCCCATGTTGTCAAGGCAATTGCAGCTCGGACTTCCTCCTCACCCACAACATCTTCCAGAAAGGTTTGGACTGTTCACCATTATTGTGTTGGGTGAAACCATTATTGCGGTTGTGAATGGGTTAGCTGAGCAGCATTGGGACATCAGTAGTGCGATCGCTGCCTTATTTGGGTTTAGCATCGCGTTTAGCCTGTGGTGGATTTATTTCGATAACTTAAGTGATTCAGCGCTGCGACTGTCACAGAACGCAGTTCAGTTTAGGCTATATCAAGCCTGGATTTATACTCACGTTCCGTTTGTGATTGGTTTAGTCGCGACGGGAGTAGCGGTAGAGCATGTGATAGCAGGCGAGGCTGGGGCCGCTCTACCAACCTCAGAACGCTGGCTATTGTGTGGTTCACTAGCACTTTGCTTCCTGGCGCTATCGCTTCTGCACCGCTCAGGAGGATTGCTGCACTGCAAAGCTCGCTCCAGATACCGACTGGGTGCTGCGATCGCCCTTATTGTGCTGGCTCTAATTGGTGTGGGATGGTCGCCGCTGATTCTGATTGTGCTGGTGGCGATTGTTTGCGCGATACAGGTAGTGCAAGACTTATATCAAGGCCGACCTGCACTCACTTGAGTAAGGGCTGCATATTGATGAAGATGCTCAACAATTCGTGCGTCTGCTTATCAGCAAAGCATTCTGTAGAACTATAGAAGTGGCGATCGCTCTCAAACGATGTCTCAAACGATGGAAGTAAATAGCTAATGAGTCCGTTGATTTCCTTCGTTGAGTCAATCTGTAGGAGTGGCGATTGCTCTGTTGATAAAGGTGATAATGGAATGGTGCGTTTGCTCATCAACAACGCACTTTATGAGCTTGGCGATTGCACTAAGTTCAGCGCTGTATCCATTGGTTAGGTCGTGAACTTAAAAGATGCTATGGCAGCCACGGTTAGCTGCAACAACTAGTTTGGCTGGAAACTTCAAACATCGCCTTCTCTTCTCTTCCAGTTACTGTGGGGGTGGCTGTTGTGGAAATGTGATCTTGATGACCGCATTACCTCTTCCAAAGTTGAAATCAAGTGCTCCCCTTCCCTCAAACTTTATGCCTTCGCGGACCTCGACTCTAGCTCCCTTGTAGTAAGTCAGCATGGTGCAGAAGTTTAAAAAAGGAATGAATCCATCGTCCTCCATACAATCCTCCCTCACGATTTTTTGAACGAGATTTTTTATCGTAACTTCGCCCATATCGGATGCTCCTACGTATTCCAATAATTCTCTTGGCGCGGTGGTTAAGAATTTAGGAAACCACGGGGCAGAAGTGAGTTCTGATAGGGGTACGCCGATTGTGGTTGATGCAGGTAGTCCAAGTTTTTTTAACCTTTTGAGATGTCTCTTTTCGTCTTTCACCAGAATTTGATCCAGTTCTTCGGGAGTGATTCGATCAAACCTCAAATCTAATCCTATAGCTCGCTCTGAATACCAGACTTTCACGTTTTTTGCGTTTTCGCTGATTTCAAGGTCGAACAAATTGTCCTCAAAGAAAGTGAGATAATTTTCTTCTACAGCAACTTTCTGTTTGCCGTCCTGGGACTCAAGAACAAAAGAAAGACAGAGAAATCCGCTTTCGTCCCGCGCTAGCTCAATCAGCGGCTTATCGTCAAGCAAAAGAACGCAAGGTGAACCAATGCGATACTCCCCACCCGCTCGAACAAGGAAGTTCTTCTTTGCCCAGGGTAGATGAGCCTTTACATCTTCAGGAGACGGATCTGACTCCTTTAAAGCTCGCAATTCTCCCTTTGAGTAAGCCCCACCGTCAGCAAAGCGGTGATGCTTTCCGCAAAGCGCAATCATACCTGCTGGATCATGATGCTCTTTTTCCCTCCACGGGGGGTCGAAGTGGTGCCAGGTGAGGTATGGACTACGACAACCAAGAAAAGGGCACCCATAACCGACTTCCTTTCGCAATGCACGCCGAACTTCGAGTTTAGGGGTTCTGTTCATCGTTGGTCCTCTTAAAGAATAATTGTTATCAGTTGTTCCTGGAGTTTAACCGAGCATCTCTCAGCGATTCAGATTGCCAAACTAGTTACTAGATAGGCTCTGTCTACCTATTTGCTCTAAACGGGATGATTAGCCAGACAATTGCAGTCTATCTATCTTGAGTAAAGTGATTAGGCTGCAATGTTGCAGTCTATCTGCCCAAACGGGACAATTAGGTTGCATCCATCCGCATATTACGCTTCGGCATTTGCTTAGGTTGCAAGCTCCAGTCTTCCTCCAGGACGATTGCTAGCCAAGGCAGCGGTTTATACACATGGTACTTTGGCTTTGTTTCGCTTTATTTACTCTGCTAAGGACGTTTGCACCAAAAGCATAAGAAAAAGAATGTAAAAGGGTGCGATCGCCTTCACCCTAATCGCAATCAGCGCACGTAAACTACGAAGCTATCTCAGCCCAAAATAATCCATTTCTCAAGTAGAGCAAACAAAGTGACTTATAGAATCATTTATCTGTTGGATAGAGTGATCGGCTCCCTCTGCAAAAGTGAACAGGGTTAAGCATAGAACTATCTATTTCGGAGTCACTAAAAAAGATGGCTCATATAGAATGAACTCTTCTGCACATAGATTAGAGAAGAATATCCTTAAAATCGTTAGCCTGCGGAGTAGATGCGAGAGAGGCAGAAATAAGAAATATTTATTGCCCGAATAGAATGAAGTGAAATTAATTTAGAGTAAAGGGCGTGTAGTACAGATATTTACTGAACTTCTTGACCGGCAGAGTTTTTAATTCCGTGAGATCACAAGTTAGTTTGCCTTCAACCGTGGGCACTTCTGAGTTAGCTGAAACGAAACAGCCAATTCACTTAACTTGAAGCTTCAGGGGGCTAAACCAAATGACCACTAACTTAAGCCAAGCTAATCTTTCCGAGAGTGAACAACAGGACGTGATGGAAGCGATCGCCTCCATCAGCGAGAAGTTATCTTTTCTGGTTAACCTGTCTCAAGAAGAGCGGCGATCGCTTCCTAAAATGGGAGACAAGACCCGAATTTTTGTGCAAAAAGCGATGGAAGTTGCTAACCGACATGATGAGTTCCTGCCTCGTTCTTTTGACATCGCTGAGATGCGTCGAGCTGTAAGTTTGTATGAGAGTTTGTACCCTATTCTTCTGTCCTTGGGGCAACTCCATGAACTGCTAGAAGATACCTACTATGCTGCTGGAAACGAAGCTTACACCTCAGCTAGAGTCGTCTACCAATCTGCTAAGATTCATGGTCGCGGTATTGGAATTGATACAGTGGTGGAAGAGTTGGGGACTCGGTTTAGCCGCAAATCGCGCAAATCTCAATCGCAACCCCGACAAGCATAAACCCGTAACACTAGTCAGACGAAATAGGGCGATCGCCTTTTCTCAATCCATTTTTTCGGTCATTCTGAGAGGGGGCGATCGCATCTAGTTAGTTCTTTACAATAATGAAGTGCGAGTTGTCGCTTTATCTCCTATGACCACTACGTCTGATAACGAACCTACCTTGAAAGATCTGGCAAACAAGCTTGACCAGCTTTCGAGCAATGTCGAAGTGCTTTCGAGCAATGTCGGAACGCTTTCCAATGATGTTGAGGCACTTTCAAGTGATGCTAAAAAATTTGATGAGCGGTTTGCGGACTATAGGCAAGCGACGCAGTGGGTTGTGCAGCTCGCTTTTACCCTAATTGCCAGCGCTACAATTACTGTCATCGTTACTTCAGTTTTACGGAAGTAACGCTTGTGCTTTCGACGACAATAATGTGTCACTGTACATTTTTGATGGACACAAGTGGACTCGAACCACCGACCCCTACGATGTCAACGTAGTGCTCTAACCAACTGAGCTATGCGTCCGAACAGTTAATTAATATAGCACGGGTTCTGCGTTAGGCACAAATAAATTTTGTTGGGGATGCCAAAATTCAAAAGGCTGTCACAATTGAAGCTGAGGTTTTGCGTGTGGCGAGAATTTGTAGCCTTTACGCTCAAGTTTCTATCCACCAGTAATGCCAAACCTAACTGACGTTATGGGATAAATGCGGTGGCTAGAGTTTATCTAGAGAAAATTACCCGACAGTTTAATGCTGTCGCTGCCGTCGAAGACATTACCTTTGAAGTTCCAGATGGGCAGTTTTGGGTTTTGGTTGGGCCGTCGGGCTGCGGTAAGTCAACGATTCTCCGAACGATCGCTGGACTGGACAACGCGACTTCGGGCAAGCTTTACATTGGCGATCGCCTGGTCAATCAGGTTCCAGCACGAGAGCGGGATGTAGCGATGGTGTTTCAAAACTATGCGCTTTATCCACACATGACGGTTGCCGAAAATTTGGCGTTTGGGCTACGGATGCGGCGATCGGATGCAACCACGATTCAGTCTAGGGTGGAGGCGGTGGCGCGATCGCTCGATATCACTCACCTTTTGGCGCGCAAACCCCGACAGCTATCGGGGGGGCAGCAGCAGCGCGTTGCTTTGGGTCGAGCGATCGCCCGTCAACCTCAAGTGTTTTTGCTTGATGAACCTCTGTCTAACTTGGATGCGCAACTGCGAGACGATACTCGCGCCGAGTTAAAGCAGCTTCATCAGCGTCTTGGTGTTACCACAATCTATGTAACTCACGATCAGGTGGAGGCAATGACGCTAGCCGACCAGATCGTTGTCCTCAATCGCGGCAAAATTCAGCAGATCAGCGATCCTCAAACCCTCTATGCCAAGCCTGCAAACCAAATGGTAGCTACGTTTGTGGGCAACCCGCCGATGAATTTGCTGCACGCCACGTATGATGGCACTCATTTTCAGGTTGAAGGACAGCCCTTACCCTGTCCCGATTGCCTTCGTCAGCAGGTTAACCTTATTGCTGGACAGCGGTATAACCTGGGTATTCGTCCTGAGCATCTTCAAATCGTGTCTGAGTTAGACCCGTCTGAGTCAAACTCGTCTAAGTCAAACAGTGGTCACCTGATGGCAGAAGTGAGTGTCGTGGAGCCTTTAGGACGAGAGATCTTGATTCGCACTGTTTTGCCTGTTGAGAGAGGAGCTGCCCCGACGCTCAATCTACAGGTGAATCCAATGCAACCTCCTCATCCAGGCGATCGCCTTTCGCTGCGGCTTGACCTGGATCAGCTTTTCGTGTTTGACCCCAGTACGGGAGATAGCTTGACGCAATAGCAACACGCCAAATGCTGCGATCGCATTCCAGAGATGTCGGTTAAGCACTGCTATCTTAGAAACGAGCTTGAAAGGAAGCAGCAATGGAACCGCCGGATCAAAGTGCCATCGAGAATCTGTTGGATCATCTGCGGGCGGCGGTGGGTTTGTTGGATGCACAAACGGCATTGCGACAGGATGTGCTGAACGTGTGCGATCGCCTCACCCATCCCACCTTTCGCATCGCGGTTTTTGGACCGTTTAACTACGGCAAATCGACGCTGTTGAATGCTTTGTTGGGAGAACGGACACTACCGATTGACCTGATTCCAACAACGGGAGCGGCGATCGCTGTTCGCTATGGCACTGAATTGCAAACGCGGATCAGGCTATTAGACGGCTCAGAAATTCAGGAAACGGGTACGAAGGTGCTGAAACGGTTTGCCATTCTCGATGACAACCGCCGAATGCGAGACGATGTGGCTGCTGTTGAGGTATTTTGTCCGCATCCCTTCCTAAAAACGGGAGTGGAACTGCTAGATTTACCGGGAACTAATGACCGAGAGGCACAGGATGCACTGGTGCGCGATCAGCTTTTGATGGCAGATTTGGTGGTGCAAGTGCTGGATGGTCGCAAACTGATGACGCTGGGCGAACGGGAAAACCTGCGGGACTGGCTGCTCGATCGTGGCATTGAGACGGTTGTGTTTGTGGTCAATTTCCTCAACCTGATGGAGCCAGACGACCAGCAGCAGGTATCTCGCCGGATGCGCTTTGTGGCGGAAAGCTTTCGGTCAAAGCTGCCTGCTGGCATCAGCAACCTTTACAGAGTTGATGCGCTGCCTGCTCTACGGGCTCGTTTGAAAGGAGATATGGCTGCTGCACAGACAGCAGGATTGCCTGCGTTTGAGAGTGCGCTTCAGGCGATCGCCCAATTCCATCAGGAGCAGCCACTCCAGGCTCGTTTGCCTCGGCTGCTGGCGATCGCCCCTCAGGTTCAGCAAGCCTTGCACCGGCAGATAGAGTCCGTTACGGCTGAAATTAACGCCAAAGTGCATTCGACTTCGGAGACGCTTGACCAGAAAGTGCAAATCAAGCAAAAAGCCCAAAAGTTAATTAAGCAAGGCTTTTCTAGCAGCTTATCTGCTGTCCAGGACTGGCTTGCACTGCCCAATCTGCTTAACCAATATCAGTTTGGGGCGACGACAGCCTTGCAGCAGTTTGAATTTAAAGATTGGGAATCGGCTGTCCTGAAGCCAGATTGGGTTGCCAAAAAGAAATCTGTGGTGGAGTGGGTTTACAAAGCCTGTGATTTCTTTGATCGCCCGCGCCCTGCTGACCTGTGGTTTGCTTTTCCAGAGGAGCCGGAGGTGATTTTGCCCGATTCCCCTCAATCCGACGCAAACGCACCCAGGCAGAAAGGGGATGTTGCACCCGTGGCGATCGCAACAGGGCTCGGTTGGGTATTGGGTGGACCAATTGGTGCAGCCGTTTTTGGCGGAGCCAGCTATCTGATTAATCAAACCAATCAAACAGATGCAAATCAACCACAGCCAGTCCGCCCGTCTAACTCTGTGGAAGATTACACAACTCAGCTCAATCAGCTTTATGGGAATGCAGCTAAGGATTACCTGAGCCGCTTCAGCAGCCTTGCCTTAACTGCCCTTCAGCAATACGAAATTGCTGCAAACGCTGTAATTGAGATGGCGATCGCTCCAGAATCCGCTCCTGCGCCAGATTTATCCCACCAGCGTCACCAGCTCAGTCTGCTTCAGTCCAGGCTAGACAACTTGAATCAAGCACTGAATCTGGTAAGGTTATGAACCTGCGGTGATTGCTTGTCTGTAGGTCTGAATCTATAGGTCTGAATTTAGTTAAAAAAACGGCATTTTGCCAAATCTTCTGCTAAATTCTAGTCATTCAAACCCTAGAGGTTAATCTCTAGAGGATGTTTGAAAGTGCTAGTTTGTAGCTCAATCCTGGGTATAGTCATGGCATTGGCAGATAACCCTTGGAGTAAACCAAGAGTTCTATCTGAATATCACAACCGTGCAAGGCGATCGTTCTATTGGTTCAGGGTGTTTATTCGCAGCAAACGTATCAGGCATAAGGTTGCACTCATCGTCTGTTGTTGGTAGGTTGTAAGTCCTCTAGTGTGTGTAGCTTAACAATAGTTTGGATTAGCCCCAGTCCAGCTTGACAAGTGTCAGCTTTTTGAAAGGGTTAACTCTTGCAGTTAACATCCATAGCCATTCTGTAGAACGTTTATGTCTCAAGATCCCAGCATCAACCAACCCCTCCTGGAAGCTTCAGGACAACCAAAACCCTCCAACTGGAATGAAGACATTCCAGTGGCTGAACCCAGCACTTTCTCGATTGACACTTACGCTGATGACCTGATGGACGAGCTGTTTGAGGAGGTCGATCACATTCTGGAGAAAGGGGTTAAGATGCCGCCTGAGACAGATAACCCAGAATATGTAGCACTTCAGCCGATCACGGTGCCAGAGATGGGGTTGCCGTCGGTGCTGGTGCCGCACCGTCAGGTAGAAGCCGACCAACTGGAGCAGCTAGAGGCAGATTTGGAATTGCTGCCGTCAGAGAGCCAGGCGGATAAGCGCTATGGATTTGGCAAATCGCTCGACCAGCTTTTGTTAATTTCAGCCTGTGCCTCTCTGGTGTTGACTGCCCTTTTAGGAATAATGCTTCAGGGGAAATGGCAGCCTGCACTCGCTCCTCAAAACTCTGTAGCTGTTGATCAGCTTTCTCAATCCGATGCCGAATTTTTAGACTATATGGAGCGATCGCTGGATGTAATCGATCGCAGAGCCACCGCCAACAACTCATCTACCACTGCCGAGATTCCGGCTCCTCCTGCTGCCACTAGTCCTACTAGCAGCAGTCAGCCCGCTCAGGCTTCGGTCCCAGAGCGAGTTTTTGTTCCGGTCTACCAACCGCCTCAAAATCTATCTTTTCCAGGATTAGGACAGCCCGCTCAGCCCGCCCAGCCTGCTCAACCGACTCAGCCTAGTCAAGTTGTTCCACCCATTCAGCCTGCAGTG
The DNA here is from genome assembly GCF_014695875.1 of Leptolyngbya sp. FACHB-541. Taxonomy (NCBI): domain Bacteria; kingdom Bacillati; phylum Cyanobacteriota; class Cyanophyceae; order Leptolyngbyales; family Leptolyngbyaceae; genus Leptolyngbya; species Leptolyngbya sp. FACHB-541. The sequence continues at coordinate 66,920 of NZ_JACJPC010000155.1, forward strand.
CCCGCTGCTCCCGCTGCTTCTGCTCCTGCTGCGGTGGCGACCGCACCCAATATTGCCCCAACTTTGAATTACACCCTGGTAGGACTGTTGGAATTAGGCGATCGCTCTGCTGCTTTATTTGAGGTTAACGGTACGCCTCAACGCATCTATGTCGGTGAAAGTATTGGCTCAAGTGGTTGGACGCTAGTCTCTGTGCAAAACGAAGAGGCATTGATTCGGCGAAATGGAGAAGTGCGATCGGTTTATGTAGGGCAGAGATTTTAGGAATTGGGGCTAGGGATTGGGGACTAGGGGTGAGATGGAGATTTCGCGAGGATTGGCGGCATCGATGAATCTGCTGCCAGGAGTGTCGCAGATCGTGCAGGCACATCGACTGGCAGGACAGCAACACGATAATCTTTGTGGGCCTTATTGGGCGGCACTGTTGCTGCGGGTATATGCCAAGTTGAGCATCAGTACAGAGCACGCTGCTTCGCTGGCGGGTTCCGTGCTGCCGATGGGTGACCCGCTCACCTGGGTACCCAAAGGCGTGCGTCCCCGCTATGATTACGGTGTTGCTTTGCCACAAACAGACTGCATTCAGGATGCGGGAACTGCGGTCGCAGGGCTAATCGAAGCAGTTTCTAGCGCCTCTAGAGAAAAGTTCAGCCTGATTCCGCTGAAAGCAGACTGGTCAGAAAATCAGGTAGAAGCGTTAATTTTGCTCTGTCAGGAAAACCCTGACTGGCTCGCAGTGCCGATCTGTAACCTGCGAACAGGGCTCTTGTGGGGGTCGGCTTTGCCGCTTGGAGATGCGATCGCCTACCTCCAAGGCGTTGACATTCAACCCCCGTCAGCCGACTGGAACGTTGGACACTTTGTAGTATTGGCAGGCAAGATTCATGGAACTGCCCGCTCTCTGTTGATTGTGCAAGACACCTACCCTGAATTTGGTTGGGATGGCTACCACTTGCAGCCTGCGGCGGCGATCGCCGCTGCCCTCAATCGGGGTGATGGTAGTGAGGGAGGCGTGCTTTTGTTTGTCGCAACTCAATATAAAGCTGAGGTAGAAGCAAAAAGCAAGGAGAAGGGGTTTGCGATCGCCCCTTGGGATAATGGAACGCCTTGGACGGAGTAGAGATGGGGGCGTTACTGGAACTACACCAGCAGCTAATGTATCCATATTCTTATCGGACATAGATTTGGACTGCGTTTAGCGCTGAAACGGAACCTTATGAAACGAATTCGTGTGTTGTGTGCGATCGCCCTGGCGACTTTGACCCTGGGCGCTCTTTCGGCTGAAGCTCAGACTCGCTCAGATTCCTATAGGTTGGCTCAGACGAGTACTCCTCCAGTGGTCAACTTTGACCTCAACCGAGCAAAAAACTTGGCGCGTCAGGCGGCTGAGCGAGCAAATGGTGGACTGAACCAATATCGAGCTGAGCCATCAATGCATGGTCCATCTACTGACGCACCTTACGTCGAGAATTCTGACGGAAGCTGGACATTTACCTTCAGAGGTGGCGCGCCCGGTTCGTCCAATTACACGACCGAAAGCGTTGTTACGGTTAACAGTAACGGCTGGGTTATCACTGTGGATTACAACGGCCCAATTCGGAACTAGTTTATTTAGATCTCTGTGAATGGTAGCGAGGCGGAGCCTCGCTACCATTCACGCTTTAAAGAGTGGCTCATGCAGAAGATCTATGGATTGGTAATTGTTTAAACTACCTCTGAAAGATACAAGGGGCGATTCGCGAATCGCCCCTACCTGAAATTTCCTAGTTGATTTTTATACCAATTCTTCAAAGTAAGGCTACAGATGGTATAAAGCTTTTGATGGGTTCAAAGACGAAGGATGGCAGGGGTATACAAGCTAGAGATTAGTGAGAGTGAGGAAGACCTCAAAGGGTTACTGAGAGAGCAGAAAACTGCATCAGGCAAAGAACGGATACAACTGCTGTATCTGCTCAAAAGTAGGCAAGCGGCAACGATACAGCAAGCAGCGCAATTGCTTGGACGCAACCGGGTCAGCGTTCAGAAGTGGTTACGGCGCTATCGAGCAGGAGGACTCAGCGAGATGCTGGAGAAAAAGGAACCCTGCGGTCGCCCCCGTGCGATTCCAGC
>NZ_JACJPC010000016.1:0-14359 GCF_014695875.1 Leptolyngbya sp. FACHB-541
CAGCAGGTGAAAGAGAGACTTGATGCTTTAACACCAGAAGTAATCTTCTCGATTGTAGGGCGACGGTCTATTTTAGATGCCTTATCTGTAGCTGAACTTTAGAGAATTGGTATTACAAAGTCTCGAAGGGAACCCAGCATTAGACCGCCCTACGTTGATTCATGCATAGCAGAAAGAGCGTAACGCTAACTAATCTATAGCTAAGAACAACGTAGCAATGGTAAGGGAAAACCCAAAACCGTAGAAAAGCTTAAATAGAAACGTATTTGTCTTTTCAGGCAAACTGTTACCATCGAACGTTCTTGCTTCTTCTAGACGACTTAATGTTGCAAAAGCAAATATTGATAAAGAGAAAGTTCTAATGTAGGGCACAAAATTGCTAGGAATAATGTATACGTGATTTAGTAACTGAGCGGCAATAACGCCAAGTGCAGCAGGGATAAAAATCCAGGAAAGGGTTGAGAAAAGACCTTTCCTTTTGTCTTCTATATTCTTCTTAACAGTGTCAGCTTGAATATTATTACGCCACTCAAGTGATTCTTTTTCAAGGGCAGTAGGAGCAAATAATAATTGCAGTATATTTCGGAAGCCCATACTGAAGTGCCATGATTTGCCCCATAGTGTAGATAGATCCAATACAAAGCCAGGGAAAACATTTTCTCCGCTTAGCTGCTTTGGGTCTTCAAGTACTTGCTTAATTTGATTTGCTCGGTAAATCTCTACCTGGCGTTTTTGGAGATTAATTAGCCATCCTAACCGTAGTCCATTGTTGAGGTATTCCTGTATTTTTTGTCGCGATGGCTCAAGGGCGTTGTTCTCAGAAGGCAGTTCGATTAGGAAATCTGGATGGAGGAGTGAAAGTTTCTTTTGTTGTTCTGGTGTGAGTTGATTCCATTGTTCTGAAGAGGCCCAGGCTGCATCAAGAGAGTGATTGCCCCCCTCTGGTGGCCTGAAGCAGGTTAAAGAATTGAATCCCTTAACAAGTTGAGACTGTCGATTCCAGTACATCAGTTCCCTAATCAAATCTGCCTTCCAACTTTCTCCTTCCTCACCTACTAATGGCACGATGACTAATTCTCCCTGGACTGTTCGCTCAAATTTTGAGTCGCGGTGATTCTGACACAGTTGGTAGAACTGTTCATCACTTAGCTGAATGAAGGGGTTGAGGTTAAGAATAATTTGAGTCACCGTAAAGCCTCAACAGCTTGGACTTTTGTTTGTATTGTAAGCATTGTTCAGTTCGTTTACCAATCTCTGCATAGGGCTTCCCATCAAGAATAGGTATGAATGTGAGGAATGAAAATCACTTCTCAGGGCTCTTACCTTTTTAGAAGGGATCGCTGATCCCAAAGGACAGATCGTATCCGTTTGCATGACTGAAGTTTGAGCATTCAATGTTCTATTTGCAGTCTTTGAAGAATGGTTGAGATTGTCTAGAGAGCCTTTTAGATTATCTAGAGAACTTCTGAAATTGTCTGAGGAACTCCATTAAATTGTTTAGAGAGTCTCTGAGATTGTCTAGAGAGCCTTTGAACCTTCCTGGAGAATCATTGGGCTTCTCCAGAGAAGGTAGGAGATTGCTCGATCAGGGTTAGATGCGATTAATCCCAATACTGGGTCCAGTCTGGCACTTCGTTTAACTAGTGTTAAAGTTATCTAAGCGCCATAGAAACCACCAAGTACCTGACCAGAGGCAAGGCGAAATGGCCCAGAGGGTAGCGATACAAAGGAAGTCGTGCGAACATCGGCAACCAAGTCTGCCACACCGCCACGAAATACAAACAGGTCAAAGCCAAAGGAGTCTCGACGGGTTTGATAAGTTTCACCTGCGCCCAGTTGAATTAGATCTCCACGGGTGAAATCCCTGATCAAGGCATAGTCGCTGGAACCATTGAATCGATAGTATGAACCAGAGCGATCGCCTACTATAAAGCCATCGTTGTTGTTTCCACCCGTGAGGGTGTCAACTTCAAGGAAGCCTCTATAGAAATTGTCAGCACCATTAAGAATGTCGATGCCACTGCCGCCCACTAATGTGTCGCTGCCAGCACTTCCTGTGAGCGTATCATTACCGCCCTGACCATCTAGAAAATTTCCTTTGCCGCTGCCGGTAATCCGGTCGGCGGAGGGAGTGCCACGCACATGCACAAAGTTATTTACCGAGAAGTTTAATGTTCCTAAAAATGGAACATTATTCACCGTGAGTCTTTTGGCTCCCAAGTCTACGTTGAAGGATGCACTGCCGCTGCCGCTTGCCCCATCAATCGAGTTGTTTAACCCGGCTGTGCCAACGATTCGCTCAATGCTGTTCATCTGATCGACTCCCAACCCACCTTTGCTTACCCGTCCACCGGGTAAGAGGGTGACTGCACGTCCCAGAGGGCTATAGTCTGCGGTGTCGTAGCCGGTACCACCTGCCATCAGGTCATCCCCTGCAAACCCTGTCAGTCTGTCGTTTCCTCCTAGCCCAAATAAGTCATCGTTGTCATTCGTACCAAATACGCGCTCGGATAAGTTGCTACCGACGACTTGAGCCATGATTCTCTCCTGATTGATGAATTGAAAATTGCTATAAACACAAGTTGCAAAGGCTAAATGCTGTGATTCATTGCCCTGTGTTAGATGCGTTATGGTTTTCATCATGCAAGGAGAAAAGATGGAATTCATGTAGGTTTTCGGTCAATTCAATCGTCGTTTCTGGTACAACCTGGTGTTGTTTGAAGCCATGAGGATTGCCGAAAACTGCATTCAACTTGACTGGAACTAACCGTGATTTCGTGAAATTGCTTCGGTATTGTTGGAAGTATCAACCGCTAAGAGGGTTTGCCTCATGAAAACACTTACACTTTCCGGTGCTGCACCATCCTTAGCTTCGATGCCCTCTCTGGAGCGATCGCTCTTTAACTGGACACTCACTACCCTCGCCACTAGCACTGTTTTCTTTGGACTCATTGGCTGGGCAGTTTCTCAACAAGCCAATGCTGCTGAGGCTCACACAAATGGTGTAACCCAAACCCAACTTCAGTCTGAAACCATTGCTCAACAATGATGTGATAGCGATCGCCCATGAGCAAATTGATGGCGATCGCGTGTAGTCCCTCCATTTAACTCAACTCACATCTATCACTTTCTTAGTCACAAGTTCAACCTAACAGTATCTCAAGGAGACAATCATGCTTCACCATATTTCTGTCGCAGTTATCGACCCGCTGTATGTTGCCGAAGTTCTTGCTGAAATTCTTCATGGACGAGTAGTTCCTTTCCCTCCCAACCCAGGTAGTTACATCGTTTTGGCAGGGGATGAGTTTGGCACGATGTTTGAGTTTTATCCACTCGGAACTGAACTGATTCCAGATAGCTATCAGGGGCAGGCCGGATTTCAACTGAATCAGAAACCGAGCCACTACACTTCTGTTCATGCTGCAATTTCTGTGCCTGCCAGCCTGGAGGAGATTGAGCGAATTGGTGAGAAGGAAGGATGGCGCGTATTTCTTGCCAATCGAGATGGATTATTTGATGTGGTTGAGTTTTGGGTTGAGAACCGCTTGATGCTGGAGCTTTTGACTCCCTCCCTCACTCCCCGCTATCTCAGTGTTTTCAGCCCTCAACAGTTGCCAGGATTGATCGATCAGCTTGCTTTGGCAGATGCCCGTAGATGACGGAAAAAGGTTTGCAGAAAAGTGCAATCAAGTTTTCAGCTTTCGGACAGCTATTGAAGAGGAATGTGAGTTTTATAAGAGGTAGCCTCAATGCATCAATCAATTTGCATTGTCTACTGACCGTAGGAGTTTGGCTGACCGTAGGGGTTTGGCAATGCCAAATCCCTACTCAAATAATTTCCACTTTACTCATTCCCACCCATTTAATTTGTGCTTTCCCTGTTGTTAGTGAGTGGTTTATTGTGGCTAGCTGTGGTTCACTGGCAAACTCAGCAAGCTCTACGGTGGTGGTTTGAGCAGCGGCAGCGATGGCTGTGTCGAGAGGCAGAGCAGGTTCGCAACGGGCTGTTGCAGGAAACATTTGTAATGCGACGGCGGCTGGAGCTGAGCCTGGACGAAGATGGCGTGCAGCACTGGATCGAGCAGATGAAGTATCTGGATGGGCATCTGGTGCAACTGAGTGATAATCTGGCTCCACCCTATGGAGAGGTTAGCTTGCTGCTGGCAATTCGCGACTGGGCAAAACGGTTTGAGGCGATCGCCACTGAGGGGGCGCAGCAGGCGATCGCCCTGACCCTGCCAGATTTCTGGCATTCTGAACCGCTGATTCGCAGCCAGATACTTTTGACTGCACTCGATCAGTTGTTACATCTGGTTGCAACCCAGAACAATGCTGATGCGGAGATGCCAATATCAATTGAGTTACGAAACCGTCAGCACTGGGGAGAACTGGTGGTGCAAATTCACTACGCTTCGATCGAGGCTGCTCAAAAGGCGGGGCGATCGCCAGATCTGAAGTATTTGCCGCGGACCTTTCAGGTACTTGCTTCGGGATGCTGTTTTCATCGACAGCAACAGCAGACCGTTTCCTGGTGTTTTCGATGGCGGTACGCTCACGATAAGGTATAAACGAATGCAACGATGGATCGATCTGGAGGGAAAAGGGTGGCTGGGCTAAAAATCGTCGTGGTGGACGACCACGAACTGGTGTTAGACAGCACCGTCACGGTGCTTCAGCGCCAATATCCCGATGCAAAAATCAGCACGGCCCAGGCGACTGCAACAGCGCTGACGCTGATTGAGCAAACCCAGCCCGACCTGGTTGTGGTAGACCTGGCGCTGCCAGAGCAATCGGGACAGGTTTCTCGCACTGAGACAGGTCTACAACTGTTGAGAACTTTGCTCCAGCGCTTCCCAACACTAAATATTGTGGTGCAGAGCGCCAATGCAAAATCGCTGGTGCGGCTCAAACCGTCTATTAATACTCATGAGGGCGGCTTCACCATTGCTGAGAAGAGTCTGCCGCTGAAGGAAATGCTCACCAAAGTGGACTGGGCAATTCAAGGAGTCGTCTACACGCCAAGGGAGATGCGAACCGGACTGGAGATTAAGCCAGAATGGTTGGAAGTGCTGCGACTAGCGTTTCAGGAAGGCTTGCAAGACAAGGCGATCGCCGAACGCATGAGAGTCGCCGAACGCACTGTGCGCCATTATTGGACACAGGTACAGGATGCTCTGGGCGTTTATCCTGATGCGGGCAAGAATAACCGGATTCAAACTGAGATTCGCGCTCGTGAAGAAGGATTGATTGACTAAATGCGGACAGGGCAAGGCATTTGGGCGGTTCTTCAGCGTGAACTGCAGCTTTGGCGATCGGGCGCACTGCCAGGGCTAGCGGTAATCGGGCTGATTGTAGGGCTGCGGCTGGTTGGTGGGCTACAAATGCTGGAATGGTTTGCGCTAGACTATCTGCTGCGGCTGCGTCCACCTGAACCCACCGACGAACATATCCTCATTGTTGGGATCGATGAAGATGACATTCAAGCAGTAGGACAGTACCCTATCCCCGATGGCGAACTGGCAGACCTGATTCAAACCCTAAACCAGTCTGAACCTGCCGTAATTGGGTTGGACATTTTTCGAGATTTACCTCAAGAGCCAGGACATCAGCAGCTTGCAAACCTGTTTCGCACTACACCTAACCTGATTGGCATCGAGCGAATCTTTCCTCGCACGATCGCCCCTCCTCCCGCCTTGCCTGCCGAGCAGGTGGGCTTTGCCGATCTCCAGTCTGATCCAGACGGCAAGCTACGACGCAATCTATTAGGGGCTTACAATTCAGATGAGGAATTTAGCTTTTCGTTAGCCATTCGCGTAGCAGAGGAGTTTTTGGGCGATCGCAACTTACCCCTAGAGTCTGGACTCCGTGACCCCTATGCACTGCGCTTTGGCACAGCTGAACTGCCCCGGATTCAGCCCAACACAGGCGGCTACCGTAATTTAGAAAAACTAACGGACGAGGTTGACACATTCATCAACTACCGCAGCGGTGGACATCCGTTTGAAATGGTGTCGCTGCGGGCCGTATTGGCAGGTGAAGTGCCTGATGAGTTGGTGCGCGAGCGCATCGTCCTCATCGGCGTTGTTGCGCCCAGCGTCAAAGATATTATCAACACGGTTGCTGTTTCTAGTACGGCTCCCAATCCAGCACCAGGAATTGTTTACGGCGTAGAAGTGCAGGCGCACGCAATTAGTCAAATTGTGCAGGCAGCCCTCTATCAGCGTCCGCTACTCAACAGTTGGGGTGAGAGGTGGGAATATCTGTGGATTGTCGCCTGGGGAATTTTAGGCATCAGTTTAGGACGATTTTTGAGCACTCCCTGGCGCGTTGTTGCGGGACTGAGTTTAAGCTGTGCTATATTTTTGGGCTTATCCTACTGGCTTTTAATCATGGGCTGGTGGATGCCAATGGTGCCACCACTGATCATTCTACTGGTGAATGGGGCGGGGATAACCACTGCTCTGTTTTATCGATATCAGCAGGATTTAAAACAGCAGTTACGCGATCGCCAATATGTGATTGATCACACCTTTAACGCCATTCATAACGGCCCGCTGCAAACGCTATCCTTGTTGCTCAGACAGACGCAATCGGGTGATCTGGAAATTCCTCAGATTGAGGCAAGACTCAAAGATCTTAACCAGGAACTACGAGCCGTGTACGAACTGGTGCGCCAGGAAGTGTTGACCCGTGACGAAAACCTGCATCTGGCAGAAGATCAGGCGATCGCCTTGACCGAATCACTCGATGAAGTGCTTTATGAAGTGTATAGCTACACCCTCAAGCGAGAATTTGACTACTTCAAAACACTCAAATTTAGCGTCACCACCTTTGAGCCACTTGACACTACAGGGCTAACCCTTGAACACAAGCGCAACCTGGGACGGTTTCTAGAAGAAAGTTTGTGTAACGTTGGCAAATATGCAGCAGGCGCAACTCGACTAGATGTCACCTGTAAGCAAGAAGAGGGCTGGAATGTGATTCGAGTGATGGACAATGGCAAAGGATTTGACCCCACACAACCGACCACGGGCGGACGTGGCACCCAACTCGCCAAGAATCTAGAACAGCAGTTAGGCGGACAGTTTCGGCGAGAATTTGTTAAACCCAAAGGCACCCTGTGTGAGCTGAAATGGAAGGCTGCCAAGATAAAATCGCATTCTTAAACCATCCTGTTCACGAATCACATTAGGATGGCTATAGCCGATTTCTGCGCGAGGACTGTTGGATGGGTTGGTTATCTGGCATCAAGTGGAACTCTATTCACACCAAGCTGTTAGTGACTTATTGGATGCTAACCGCAATTGGGACATCATTGATGTCAGGCTACATTTTGTGGTCTTGCTACAACTATTTCATTGAAACCAGACAAGTTGACCTAGAAAACTGGAGTGGCGCTTTGGGCGAGAGTGTGGCAGATGCTCTAGAAGAGGAGGATCTTGACCGTGTGGAGTTGCTGATGCAGCGCTATGGATCGCCGGAGGCTATTACCCTTCGCATTTTAGATGTGAACGGACAACTGATTGCCACCTCTAGCCCTCAGTTAGACTCTCAAATTGAGAACTGGCTGGAAGTGAGTGGGGTTAGCGAAGCGTTGCAAAATCAAGTTGATCAGGGTCTAACCAAAGGACTTTTATCAAATGACGATCGCCTTTATATTTCCCGTCCGATCTCGCGCAATGGGCAAATGCTGGGCGTGTTGCGGATGTCGATTACGCTAGAACAACTGCAAAATCAGTTTGCCAACATCATCTGGACTGTATTAGGAGCATTGTTTCTCACGGTTCTACTGTGTACTTTGATTAGCGAATGGTTGGCTCGCAGTTTGTCCAGACCCATTCAAACCATGCAGGCTTTTGCAATTCGGCTGGGCAGCGGTCACTTTGGCGATCGCCTCACCATTCGTCAGAGCAATGAGTTAGATCAGCTTGCGATCGAGCTAAACCGCATGAGCCAACGTTTGGAGTCTCTCGATCAGGAAAGGCGCTCTTTTCTAGCTGATGTGTCCCACGAGTTACGCACTCCGATTAGTAATGTTCAGTTAACCGTAGAAGCGCTCAGAAGCGGTGCTGATGCCGAACCAGAACTGCGCGATCGCTTCTTTCAAACGGTTGAAGATGAGATCAAACGCTTATCTCAGCTAGTCTATGACCTGCTTGATCTGGGAAGACTCGAAGCCGGAGTCACATCGTTGGAGAACCGAGCGATCGCCCTTCCAGATTTGATTGAGCGAGCTGTACGAGCAATGGAAACTCGACTTAAAGCGCTAGAAATTACAATTCAGCAAAACGTAGCAAATCTGCAAATTCAGGGTGACCCAGAGCGACTGTTACAGGCTTTGCTCAACATCCTGGACAACGCAATCAAACATTCTCAACCCAACTCCCAAATTTCAATCACAGGGCAGCGTGAGGGAAAGCAGATTGTGATCAGACTTAGCGACCAGGGAACGGGTATCAGTGAGCGGGATCTGCCCCGTATTTTTGAGCAGTTTTATACTGCCGATCCTTCCCGCAAAGGCAGCAGCACGGGCTTAGGACTGGCGATCGCCAAACGCATCGTAGAAGCTCATGGCGGCAACATCACTGCAAACAGTACATTTGGGCATGGGACAACCCTGACCATCGGTTTGCCCCTGCAAAAGAGTGGGCATGAAGAGTCTCTTTCCAAGGTTGAAGTGTGAATCTTATGTCTGACCTATCTCCGTTGATCTTGACTCTAAAGCTAGATCAGAAAACCTTTAGCTATTTTGATCAGTTACGTCAGCAGCACTTCCCACCTGAAAGGAACTTTTTATCTGCCCACATTACCCTGTTCCACGCACTTCCAGGTGAACAGAAATCGAGTATTCAACAGACGTTGCAGGACTTCCGTTCTCACATCCCACCCTTAACTCTCACTTTTACAACATTACGTTTTCTCGGCAAAGGAGTGGCTGTAGAAGTTGAATGTCCTGAACTGATCCAACTTCGTCAACAGCTTGCGACCCATTGGCACGATTGGCTGAGCCGCCAAGACCAGCAGGGCTATCGCCCCCATATCACTATTCAAAACAAGGTGACTCCTGACCAGGCTCGATTGTTGTATGACCAACTCGTCAGTGAATGGAAAGCCTTTCAGGGAACAGGTGAGGGATTGTTGCTCTGGTATTACAAAGGCGGACCGTGGGAATTGGCAAACCAGTTTGATTTCAAATGATATCTATAACCCCGTGGACTAACAATTTTGCCATAGCTGGATTGGCGATCGCCTCCTTGCTCGATTATCTCATCGGTGATCCCTGGAACTGGTTACATCCCGTTCAGGTGATAGGTTGGATAATTAGCCGATATACTCACTTTACGTTAAAACTGCTCAAACATCCCTTAAGTTTGCGGATCTCAGGAGTCATTTTAGGGTTGGGAGTGATTGGCGGTAGTGGAGTTGCAGGGTGGCTAATCGTTCAGGCAGCAGGTTGGGTGCATTGGAGCGTGGCGATCGCCGTCTCATCTATTTTGCTAGCAAGCTGTTTTGCCGGACGCAGTTTGAGAACTGCTGCTCAAGATGTCTTGCAGCCCTTAAAGACTGGAGATTTAGCAACAGCCCGATCAAAACTCAGTCTGTACGTTGGACGAGATACAGCACAGCTAACAGAATCCGAAATCCTGCGGGCAGTGTTTGAAACCGTGACAGAAAATGCCACCGATGGAGTCATGGCCCCCTTGTTTTGGGCGATTATCGGAGCCTTCACCCCGATCGGCAGTGTTCCTTTTGCGCTGGCATATAAAGCCGCAAGTACGCTCGATTCAATGGTGGGCTACCGAGAAGCACCCTACACCCACCTCGGCTGGTTTAGCGCCCGTCTGGAAGATTACCTCACCTGGATTCCCTGTCGCCTGATGGTATTAACTCTCTCACTCCTATCCGGTAAACCTAAATATGTGTGGCAGATCTGCTGCCGAGATGCCCCTCAAGATCCCAGCCCCAACGCCGGATGGAGTGAGTGCGCCTATGCAGCCGTAGTCGGGGTGCAGGTAGGTGGAGTGAATGTCTACAAAGGCACTGTGAAACACAAGCCACTGTTGGGCGATTCCATTCACCCGATTACTCCAGCCCGAATTGAGCAGGCAATGGAATTAACCCGTTGGATGTTTCTGATCTGGGTGGCGATCGCCATTCTCACGCTCTGGTTGAGCTGAGAGTGCTTCTAAACCCTAACCCCCAATTCCCATAACTCATTACCTCTCAACCGCCCCCAAAGCCTTCAAAGTCGATCGCTGAATTGCCGTTAATCCGGTAACCCCAGTGATATTCATCCCCTCATAGGGTCTATCACTTCTAAGAACTTTCAAGCATTCTCCGGTTTCGATGTCCCAAAAACGAATCGTGCGATCGCCGCTGCTGCTGGCTAGTACAGACTGCAAATTGGAGGAATCAGACGTAAACAGTACTGTAAAAGTAAGCGTGTGAATCCATTTGGTATGCCCTTCTAAAACTTGAAGACATTCTCCTGTTTGGGCATTCCACACTTTAATGACTTGATCCAGGCTGGCAGTGACTAACCGTTGTCCGTTGGGACTGTAGGCGATTGCCACAATTGAGCTATCGTGTGCCTGCAATAGCCGTAAAGGTTGCCCGGTTGCTGCATCCCAGATTTGCACAGAGCCAGTACCACTATTGCTGGCTAAGACTTGCCCATCGGGACTGTAGGCGATCGCCCCACCCCAATCAAAGGTAGCAGAAAAGTGCCACGCACTATCAGCCTGGAGCACATTCATACATTCACCTGTGGCAATGTTCCACACGCGAATTCCCTGATCAACACTGTAACTTGCCAACTGTTGACCATCGGGACTGTAAATCACAGCAATCACTGGACTGCCATGATTGAACACCCGTAGACACTGACCTGAGTAAACATCCCACAACCGGATCGTGTAGTCCACGCTGCAAGTCGCCACCGTTTCACCCTTAGAGCTATAAGCCACAGACCAGACAAACCCTGCATGACCCCGCAAGATTTGCAAACACTCTCCGGTCGAAACTTGCCAGAGCCTTACCACACCGTCTACACCGCTAGTCGCCACTGTTTGATCGTCCGGGCTAAAAGCGACCGATCGCACCCAAACTCCATGTCCCTTAAGCCGTTTGATACATTGTCCGGTTTGCACATCCCACAGTTTTGCAGTCTGCTCCTCCCCGCTGCTTACCAGCGTGCGTCCGTCAGAGCTAAAGGCGATCGCCCAGATGCTATCGCTGTATCCTCGCCATGTTTTGAGGCATTGCCCGGTTGGGATGTTCCACAGCTTCAAGGTTTGTCCTTCATCACTACTAATCAGCGTCCGTCCGTCCTGACTAAACAGGGCAACTCGAACGCCATATTCATGTCCGTGCAGAGTTTTCAACAGTTGCCCGGTTTGGAGATGCCACAGTTTAATTGTTTGATCTGCGCTACAGCTTACGACCATCTCACCATCCTCGCTACAGTCAACCCACCAGACCCAACCCTGATGAGATTGGGTTTGTAGACATTCCCCGGTTTTTACATCCCACCACTTCAACTGGTTATCTAGCCCGCTGCTCATTAGCATTTTGCCATCGGGGCTAAAACACAGAAATACCAGTGGTCCGCGCTGATGCCCAGGCAACAGCTTGAAACATTCGCCGGTATGAGGATTCCGCAGCTTAATCGTGCCGTCATTGCAGGCACAGGCGAGAATTTCGCCATCAGGACTGAATCGAACGTTGGTTGTCCAGTCAAGCTCCCGGCTCAGGATAGACAACTTATCTAGATCGCGATTCCATACTCGGATGGTGCCATCGGTGATGACAATGGTTTGACCATCTGGGCTAGGTGCGATCGCCCAAACCGTTCCAGTTGGGTTATAGAGCGATCGCAAGCACCGCCCAGTTCTCGCATTCCACAGTTTCAATAGTTGATCGTCGCCACCACTGGCTAACGTCTCACCATCAGGCATAAACGTGAGTGAACGAACTGTACCGTTATGCGCCTCCCAAGTATTCAACAGTTGTCCATCCTTCAGTTGCCACAGGCAGATCTCACCCTGTGTGTCAGCCGAGGCTAGCCATTCTCCGTTGGCACTCACTGACATGATGTAGATGTGGTTAAAACTCTCAGTAAACGTCGATTTTGACAGATCAGAATGGGAGAAATCAGTATGTTGTAGAGAAACGCTCTTTAAATCTGCCTGCCAAACGATTAGCTCAGAAAAGTCATATCCGTTTAGATCTGGCTTGAACTGGTGAAGCAAGTTAATTATGTTGCCACCCATGTAACCTACCTCGATCGATAGTTTTCGACGTAATGAGGAAAGCTTTTGCAGCAACATTGTTTCCAACGCAGCGTCACTACCAAAAAGATGCAGCAGTTGAGTTGCGATCGGTTTGAGGATCAAGCTAATTTGCGCTTCTTTTACATATTCCTGAGACTGAGCTTTAATCAGTGCATAAGCTTTGAAGTGCGGAGTGGGTGTTGATGAGGCATCTCGTTCAAAGGTTGAGGGGTTCAGACTGCTTTGTTGTTCCCGCTGCGGACTTAATTCAGTGCAAACGTGCTGGATCAGCCGCTGCGTGACGTATTCCATCAAAACGGGCTGAAGTGTAAATAGGGTGGCACGCCTTTCAACTCCTGAGGATGGAGTTTGTTCAATCAGCGATCGCCGCTGCAAAGCTTCCAGTGCTTCCAGTAAGTCTGATGGCAGTAATGGAGAAAGGATGTCTGCTTGAAGGTCAGCGATCGCCACAGGTTCACGGTTGATTGCCAGCCAATACATCACCTGCTGCTCTAAAGCCGACAACCGATCAAACTGTTGGGTCAATAAGTCCTGAATATCCCCAAAAATTACACTTCTCTGTGCCAAAAAGTGAGCTACATTTCCAGCAAACAGGTCATGAATGGTGGTTGCCACAATTTTGAGCGCTAGAGGATTACCTGCATAGGCTTGAATCAGTTGTTGCCAGTCTTGTTGTGAACCCGAAAAGTTTCCTTTTGCCTGTAAGATTTCTTGCCCTTCTACTGCTGTCAATCCGTTTAGCTGAAATGAACGAACAGGAAGTGTTTTTCCTTCCAGGGTAGCCATCTCTTTGGGCTTTTCTCGACTGGTTAACAGCAAACAGCTTTGATGTTTTAACTCTCCTATTTTTTTGAACAATTCTCCATAGAGTTCAAACCCAGGGCGATAATGACCGACTCGGCTCCCACGAGTGTCCCCTGTTGCCTCTGCCAAAATCGTTTCTACATTATCCAAAATCAATAGACAGCGATGGGTTCTAAAGTGCTTCAAAAGCTGCATCATTCGCTGCTCAATGTCTTGAGAAGCAGTCAATTCAGCACTAGTTGGCAAGTAAGTCAGGCTGTTTAACAGTGAGTCGAATGTGGGTGCATTATGTAGCGATCGCCAGATCACATATTCAAACTGATGCTGTAGCTGCTCTGCTAGCTTGACCGACAAAGCAGTTTTCCCAGTGCCGCCAATACCTAAAATTGCAACTAATCGGCAGCGATCGTGAGTTAGCCATTTTTCTAAGATAGTGAGTTCTTGCGATCGCCCATAAAACACTGAAACATCAATTGCATCTCCCCAATCCTGATGTCCATCGGTTGCATTAACGTCTGCATTTGAACCCTTTACGGGTAACGTCTTGACAATGCTGCGGGTAACAGACTTCACACCTCGGTCATGCCATCGTTTCAACACAGAGCGAAAATTGTTTTTAGTTACTTTCTCATCCAATGTTTCTGAAAGTGATTGCCACAGTTGAAAGCCAACTAGCTTGACGTAATCAGCATCATAGCCAGCAATTTCAGCAATTTCAGGGTAGGTTTTGCGCTCCCAAGACTGACGGAAAATGATTTCCTGCAAATCATTGAAAACCGCTTTGCCGAAAATGGCTTCAACTGTCGCTAAAGCTTCTTCAACCGTCATGGTTTGCAGCACGAATGAGGAATTAATCAGGATGAATCTTGCACTCGTTTCTGAGTGGCATGTAAAGCTCTGTATCAAATTCTTAATCCAATCCTATACTGATCCCTCAGTTTCGCTAGTTTGCTTAATGTTATGTAACATCATGTGTCGAATTGCTAACTCAAACACCTAACTTTGACTAACTCTTTATAACTGCGATCGCCTCAAGCCTTCCCTACGATACGAACAGTTGCGAAGAAATCACAGCAACTCACATCGATAGATAAAAGGAATCATTGATTTATGACAACGACTCTACAGCGGCGCGAGAGCGCATCCCTATGGGAGCAGTTCTGCAACTGGGTGACCAGCACCGACAACCGCCTGTACGTAGGCTGGTTCGGCGTTCTGATGATCCCCACCCTGCTCTCTGCCACCATCTGCTTCATCATCGC